>DASZYK010000076.1:0-8901 GCA_035545455.1 Steroidobacteraceae bacterium | reverse complement strand
TCGAGCAGCGCCTCGAGCGCCGCCATCAGGATTCTTCCGGCGTCCGACTTGAGGACATACCCCTGGGCCCCGGCCGAGAGAACCTCCCGCAGGAGCTGCTCGGACTCGTGCACCGTCAGGATCAGGATGCGCGCTTCGGGGAGCGCCGCGATGATCCGGCTCGCGGCGGAAAGACCATTGAGCTCGGGCATGGTGAGATCGAGCACGATGAGATCCGGCTTCAAGCGCAGCGCCAGCTCCACGGCCTCCCGTCCGTTGGTCGCTTCCGCGACGACTTCCCAATCGGGGCATTGCGAGATCTGCGCGGCGATTCCCCGCCTCACCACCTCGTGGTCGTCGGCGATGAGGATCCGCACGCGCGTCATGATGCCATCGCCTCCTCGGTCCGGCGGCCGCCGATCTGCTGGAGGATCGGTATGCACGCGCGAACGAGCGTCCCGCCCGCGGTCGATTCAACGGTGAACGTGCCTCCGAGCTGACGGATGCGCTCGCGCATGCCCGCGACACCGACTCCGGCGAATCTGCCGGAAGACTCGGTGTCCCCGGCGGCCGCCTCGGGAAGGCCGCGGCCGGCATCCTCGACCTCGAGCACGAGGCTCGCCGGCTCGGCCCGCAGCCTGATGGCCGCCCAGGGGCTCGAGGAATGCCGGTGCACGTTGGTGAGCGCCTCCTGCGCCACACGAAAGAGGGCGAGCTCTTCCGCGGGCGCGAGGGCCGGCAGCTTCTCGGGCAGCTGCAGCCGCAGCTCGAGGCCGCTGCGCGCCCGCATGCCGTCGGCCAGCCAGCGCAGCGCGCTCGAGAGCCCGAGCTCATCGAGCAGCGGCGGATGCAGGAGGTAAGAGGCGGTGCGGATCTCCGCCGAGCACTGGCGGGCGAGACGCTCGCACCGCGCGAGCTGCTCGCGGCTGCCCGCAGTGAGCCTCTCGGCCTCCCGCCCGAGCTGCGCGAGCTCGATTTCGAGCGCCGCGAGCGACTGCCCCGTCGAGTCGTGCAGGTCACGGCCGATGCGGCGCCGCTCCTCGTCCTCGAGCCGCAACAGCTCGGCCGAGACGCGCCGCAGCTCCTCCTCGGCGCGCTTGCGCGCCGTGACGTCATGAACGAGGGCGAGGGCGAGCGTGGTGCCATCCGTGCTCAGGCTCGAGAGATCGACCTCCGCGGGGAAGGTCTGCCCGTTGTCCGCGCGCCTGTGCACCCACTCGAAGGTGAGGCCGCCATCGCGCGTCGCGGTCAGGATCCGCTCCCGGGCGAGCTCTTCGGAGCGCCGCCCGTTCGGCTGCAGCTCCGGAGAGAGCTGCCACGGCGCGAGCCCGATGGCCGCACGCTCGCTCTCGAGGCCGAACATGACCGCCGCGGTGCGGTTGGCATCCACGAAGCGGTCGCCTTCGAGCAGGAACACGCCGAAGCGGGCGCTGTCGACCAGCGCGCTGTAGTCGCGCTCGCGCGTGCGCAGCGCCCGCATGTAGTGACCGAGGAAGGCGGTCAGGATGAGCACGAGCGCGCCGAAGGCGGCCGTCGCGCCGATCATCTGCCGGCGGCGCGCGCGCCAGCCCGCCAGCACCACATCCCGGCTCTGCCCGGCCGCCACGTAGATGGGATAGCCCCGCAGCGGGAAGTAGGCGTAGATCATCGTCTTGCGCGTCAGATCGCCGCGGCCCTCGGAGATGCCGCCGCGGCGGGTGTCGAGCGCGCGGCGGAAGATCTCGTTGCGCGAGATATTGAAACCGGTATACCGGTCCAGTTTGCGGTCGGCGACATTGGCGAGGACGGTGCCGTCGGTTCCCACCAGAGCCAACTCGCTCACCTGGCCGCCGAAGCGCCGATTGAGCTGGTCGAGATCGCCGAAGCTGAGGAGGGCGCCCGCCCAACCGCTCGCCGCCGGTCCGATCCGCGTCCGCCGCGCGACCGGAACCACCCAGCGGCCGGGCTCTTGCGGATCGTGCATGGGGGCGCCGACCCAGAGCTCGCCCGCGGCGCCGAGGCCCGTGAGATAACCCGGCGGGCTTGCGCCGCCGAGCACGCGCGCGCGGCTCGCGAGCACGTAGCGTCCCGCGTCCACGAGAAAGAGCGAGCGCACATAGAGGCCCCCCGTGAGCTGACGCTGCAACATCAGGCCGGTCGCCGAAGTCGACAGACGGTCGAGCCCGCCGCCGGCGCGAACCTCGCCCGCACCGGCGATGGCCGCTCCCAGGCCGTGATCGAGCATGGCCTGGGTGGCGCTCGTCAAGGCCGCCGTCACGCCCCGCAGGCTCTCCTGCTCGCCCTGCATCACTTCGAGGTAGTCGGCGTGGATTCTGAGCGCCGCGAACGCGCCGCCGGCGGCGACCGCCACCACGGCATAGGCGAGGAGCACCCAGCTGAGGGCGAGGGGAGCGCCGAAGGGGGCAAAGGGGTGACGCGCCCCCGCCCGAGGCTGGGACCGGAAGGATCGTCGGAGCAGCATCGGCAGCCCCTTCCCCAACCGACGCGAGATTATCCTCGCTCGACGCCGGTATTCTGCGCCTACTTCGGCGGCGGCTCCAGCCTGGGCGCCTGCGGCGAAAATGCCTGCGGCGTCACACCCGCCCGAGGGGAAGTGCTACCGCACGCACAGTTCGAGCGGCTGCCGGTGGCGGCACTCCCGGGGTCTCTGGGAGACTGCGGGGCGGTTGCGACCGGCGCCGGCGCCGGATTCGGAGTGGGATATGATCGCCTTGATCCTCTTCGTTCTGATCGTGGTTCTCGTGGTCGGCTACACGGTCACGATCTACAACGGCCTCGTGCGCACGCGCAACGAGGTCAAGCTCGCATGGTCCAACATCGACGTGCTGCTGGTGCAGCGGCACGACGAGCTGCCGAAGCTCATCGAGGTCTGCAAGCGCTACATGCAGCACGAGCGCGAGACGCTCGAGCGGGTCACGCAGGCGAGATCTCAGGTGGAGACGGCGCGTCACTCCGGAGATGTCGCCTCCGTGAGCGCGGCCGAAGGCGCCATGCGCAGCGGCCTCGCCAACCTCTATGCCGTCGCCGAGCGCTATCCGGAGCTCAAGGCCGACACCCTGTTCCGCAATCTCGCCGCGCGCATCAGCGCCCTCGAGACCGCCATCGCCGACCGCCGTGAGATCTACAACGATGCGGCGAACGCGCAGAATGTCAGGATCGAGACCTTCCCCGACACGATCATCGCGGGGATGTTCAGCTTCGCGCCCGCGCGGCTCCTGAAGTTCGACGCCGCGCAGACTGCGGATGTCGATGTCGGTCTCGCATTCGGCAGATGACGGCACACGGCATGGCCCCGGGATTCCTGGCGCTCGCCGTCCTTCTGGCTGCCGGGACGGCCTATGCCGTCTACCTGCTCTTCGCCTGTCTGCGCCGCGACCGCTTCGCCGCGGATACGCCCATCTCCAGGATCCGCTCGGCCGCGCAGGGCTACGTGCACCTGGAAGGCGAGGCGGGACCGCCTCCCGAAGGGCCCATTCTCGCGCCGCTCAGCGGGCTGCCCTGCGTGTGGTGGGACTACAAGATCGAGCACCGCAAATCGGCCGGAAACAACCGCAACGAGTGGTATGTCATCGATAGCGCCACCAGTGTGGCGCCTTTCTCGCTACGTGACGCGGACGGGGAGTGTCTGGTCGGGCCGGTCGGTGCGAACGTAACGCCGTCATCGCACGAGACCTGGTACGGCGACACGCCGCGCCCCCCCTGTCTCCCCGGCCTGGAGGGGAGAGGGTGGAGCCCCGACCGCGACTACCGTTACACCGAGCGGGTGATCGGCCCGGGTGCGCGCCTGACGGTGCTCGGGGAGCTGCGCTCGCGCTCCATCGTCGAATCCATCGAGCGGGAAGTGGGCAAGGTCGTCGTCGGCTGGAAGCAGGACCAGCCGGCGCTGCTTGCGAGGTTCGACCGCAATCATGACGGCAAGGTCGACCCCGATGAATGGGAGGCGGCACGCGCCGCGGCCCGCGAGCAGGTGGAAGCGAGCCTCGCGACCCAGGACGCGCGCGTGAGCGTCGTCGGGCAGACTACTCACGGGGAGCCTTTCCTCATCGCACCGCTCGATGCCGGGCAACTCGTCAGGCGCGAGAAGCATCGCGCCGCGCTGGCGCTGGCCGCGAGCGTGCTGCTCGCGGTGCTCACCGCGTGGGCGGCGCAGAAGGCGATGCTGCGCTGAAAGCCCGGGAAAGCTGCCGCCGCGCTGAGATTCGGGCATGCTAGCCGCATGCGGATACGCTCCGGACTGCCCGGCCTGCTCGCGGTTGCTCTCTCGGCGACGGGCTGCGCCACACCGCCCGCGCACTATCCTTCCGAGACCGCCACCGGCTACGTCGGCAAGTCCCTGCTCGATCTCGAGATGCACTGGAGCGCTCCCTACGACCTCGTCCCGGCGGGCGAGGGCCAGGCGGCGACCTGGCGGTTCGATCAATACAACCTGGCCGGCTGCAAGGTGACGGCCCTCACCGACGCCGCCGGGGTCATCCGCAAGGTATCGTGGACTCGCGGCTGCGGCCCGAAGGGAACGGAGACCGAGCCGCCGCAGGAATCCGGCTCACCCTGAGCGTCGATTCACCGCTCGCGCCGACCGACCATACCCCCGTGACATCCGTGGCGGTCTCTTCCGGCAGCATCTTCCTGGCAGGCGCGAGTGGCGCCATCGGGCGGCGGCTCTGTGAGCTTCTCCTCGCCGACGGCTGGCGCGTGTTCGGCACGACCCGCTCGGCGGACAAGGCGGCGCTATTGCGCTCATCGGGAGTCGAGCCGCTGGTGGTGGACGTGTTCGACGCGCAGGCGTTGCGTGAGGCGGCGCTCGGGACCGGCGCCCGTATCTTCATTCACCAGCTCACGGACCTTCCGCCCGGCCTCGACCCGGCGAGGATGCCCGCGGCGCGCCCGCGCAACGCGCGCATCCGCGAGCTCGGCACGCGCAACCTGATTGCCGCGGGGCTGGCGTGCGGAATGCGGCGGCTGATCGCCCAGAGCATCTCCTTTGCGTATGCACCGGGTCCAACGCCCTATCGGGAGGAGGCGCCGCTCAATGTCGGCGCACCCGATGAGGCCGGCGGCATCAACGCGCGCGGCGTCGCGAGCCTCGAGAGCCAGGTTCTCGGCGGTCCCTTCGAGGGCGTGGTGCTGCGCTACGGGAAGCTCTACGGACCGGGGACGGGATTCGAGACGCCGCCCGCAGGTGGTCCCGTGCACGTGGATGCGGCCGCGGATGCGGCTAGGCGCGCACTGACGCGCGGCTCGCCAGGCATCTACAACGTCGCGGAGGAAGACGGCACGGTCTCGAGCGCCAAGGCCGCTCGCGAGCTCGGCTGGCGTCCGGATTTCCGTCTCCGCGAGTCAGGCTCGTAGCCAGGCCGGAGGGCGTGCCGTTCCCGGCGCCTGGTCTCGTCGCCGCGATCGCGCGGACGCTACTTCGGCTGCGGCGTGAGCCGCAGGTAGGGCCTCAGGGCCTTCCAGCCGGCGGGAAATCTGGACTTCGCCTCCGAGTCCGGGATGGAAGTCGGGATGATGACGTCGTCGCCGCGCTTCCAGTTGACCGGTGTCGCCACGTTGTGCTTCGCACTCAGCTGGATGGCATCCAGCGCGCGCAGCACCTCGTCGAAGTTACGCCCCACGCTCATCGGATAGGTAAGGATGAGCTTGATCGTCTTGTCGGGCCCGATGATGAAGACGGAGCGCACGGTGGCGTTGTCGGCGGGGCTGCGGCCCTTGGCCTCGCCCGCGGTCTCGGCCGGCAGCATGTCGTACAGCTTCGCGACCTTGAGCTCGGGATCGCCGATCATCGGGTAGTACACCGGTGCGCCCTGGGTCTCCTCGATGTCCTTCGACCAGCGCTTGTGATCGTCGACCGGGTCGACGCTCAGGCCGACGATCTTCGTGTTACGGGCCTCGAACTCGGGCTTCAGGCGCGCCATGTAGCCGAGCTCGGTGGTGCACACCGGCGTGAAGTCCTTCGGATGCGAAAAGAGGATCGCCCAGCCATTGCCGATCCATTGGTGAAAATCGATCCGGCCCTGAGTCGTATCGGCCGTGAAGTTGGGAGCCTGGTCACCGATTCGCAATGACATGGGGAACCTCCTGGCGGACGTCGGTCTGTCGATGAAGGGCTATTCTAGCCATCGCCAGGCCGCGCGCGAGCACGGGCGGGGAATGTCGGTATAGCGGGCGGATATGACGCCGGCGGCGCGGGCCGAAGCGGCGGGGCTCTGAAGAGCCCCTGGGCGGGTAGCGCAATCGGCCGGGAGGCGAAAACAAGCAGGGGCGCCCCCCGCGGACGGGTGAGCGCCCCGAATGTGCGCGGAATCAGCTTCTGGCGTTGAAGGAAGCGCACCAGCCGTCGGCGTTCACCGAGTAGCCGGCGAAGATCTGGCAGCCGCCGTAACCGGACTTCTCACCCGCGGTGCCCTGGAAGAAGCGGCACTCGGCGCAGCGCTCGCCGGGCTTGTAGGTCGGGAACTTCGACTTGTCGACGTTCTTGGCGTCCTGCTGGTAGCCGAGCGACTTGGCCAGGGGGTCGCTCTCGGACAGATGCGGCAGGTTCTCGCCCGCGGCCCGGGCGGTGTGTGGCCTCAGCCCCACCAGGGCGGCAGAGGCCGCCACGGCGGCGGTCGCAAGAAAAGAGCGACGCGAGGGATCCGGATTGTTCTTGGGCAGGGACACGGGTCAGCACCTCCGCACTGGTTGGCAGAAGCTCGAGTATCGGGCATGCGGCCTCGCACTGGCAACTCCGCCGCTCCAGGCGGCGGCCGGGCGAGGGCTCCTTGGCCTTCAACGGGTCCGAAGCTTGCTTGGCAATGGCGTACCTATGGCCGATGTCATCGCCTGCGTCGACGCGCACGTTCACCTGCACCCGTGCTACGACCCCGATGACCTCCTGCGCAATGCCTACGACAATCTGGCCGCGGCCGCAAGCGGCGGGGGCGTGCTCCGGGCGCGCAGAGCCTGCTTCCTGCTGCTCGCGGAATGCGCGCCGGACGACTGCTTCGGCGCGCTGCGCGCCCTCGCGCAGGGCCGGCCGGATTCCAACGGCGCCTGCCGCCTCGAGCTGCGGCGGTGGACCGTGGCGCCGACCGACGAGCCGATCAGCGTAATCGCCCGCGACGGCGAGCGGGAGCTCTTCATCGTCGCCGGGCGGCAGGTGGCGTGCCGGGAGGGATTGGAGGTGCTCGTTCTCGGCACCACGCGCCGCTTCGCCGACGGCCGCCCGATCCGTGAGGTCCTGCGTGAGTCCGATGCGCTCGGCGTGCCGCGCGTCATTCCGTGGGGACCCGGCAAGTGGTTCTTCCGCCGCGGGCGGCTCCTCAACGAGCTGGTCGCGGAATTCCGCAAGCCGACACTGTTCCTCGGCGACGAGGGGGGACGCCCGGTCTTCTGGGGTTACCCGCAGCACTTCACCCAGGCGGCGCGGCTCGGCGTGCGCGACCTGCCGGGTACCGACCCGCTGCCTTTCCCGCACGATGTCGGGAAAGTCGGCCGCATGGGTCTCAAGGTCACGATCGACCTCGACCCGGCCCGTCCGGGGGCGAGCCTCATGCGCGCGCTGACGGAGGCCCGCGCTCCGCTCGAGCGGTTCGCCACCCTGGAAGCGCCGCTGCGGTTCGTGCGCAACCAGATCGGCATGCAGCTGCGCAAACGGCTGCGCGCCTGAAGGAGCCCTCATGTGCGGCATCGCCGGAGTGGCCACCCGCGCAAGCACGCCGCCGCGCGAGCTGATCGCATCCATGTGCGCCGTGATGCGCCATCGCGGGCCGGACGGGGAGGGCGTGCACGTCGAGCCCGGGATCGGTCTCGGCATGCGGCGGCTCGCGGTGTTGGATCTCCTCACCGGGGACCAGCCGGTCGCGAACGAGGCCGGCACGGTGCATGCGGTCTTCAACGGCGAGATCTACAACTACCGGGAGCTGCGCAGCGAGCTCGCGGCCAAGGGATACCGGTTGCGCGGCACCGGCGACAGCGAGGTGATCCCGGGGCTCTACGAGGAGTACGGGCTCGCCTTCCTGCAGCGCCTGAACGGCATGTTCGCGATCGCGCTCTGGGACAGCGAGCTCAAGCGCCTGCTGCTCGCGCGCGACCGGATGGGGATCAAGCCGCTCTACTACAGCGTGCACGGCGGCAGCCTGTGGTTCGCCTCCGAGGTCAAATGCATCCTCGCCGCCGGCGGCTCGGCGCGCGGCATCGACCCGCTCGGGGTCGATCAGCTGCTCACCTTCGAGTACACCGCGAGCCCCGCGACGCTCTTCGAGGACGTGCGCAAGCTCCCCCCCGGGACCTGGCTCACCGCAAGCGGCGGCAGGCTGCACCAGGGACGGTTCTGGTCGCTGCCGTGCGTGCAGCCGGCGCCGGTGAGGGACGTCGCGGAGCTCGCGGCGCAGGTTCGCCATACCCTTCAGGACGCGGTGCGCCGCCAGCTCGCGAGCGACGTGCCGCTCGGCGCATTCCTCTCCGGCGGCATCGATTCCTCGATCCTCGTCGCGGCGATGACGCAGGTCTCGCCCGCGCCGCCGCTCACCTTCTCGATCGGCTTCGGCGACCCGACCTACAGCGAGCTGCGCTACGCGCGCGCGGTGGCGGCGCACTGCGGCACGCGCCATCACGAGGAGATCCTGACTCCCGACTACCTGTCGCTCCTGCCCGAGGTCATCTCCCAGCTCGATCAGCCGATCGCCGACTTCTCGGTGTTTCCGACGCTGCTCCTCGCGAGGATGGCTCGCCGCCACGTGACGGTGGCGCTCGGGGGCGACGGGGGCGATGAGCTCTTCGGCGGCTATGACACCTATCGCGCCGACCGGCTGAGCGCGCGCCTCCTCGACTGGCAGCCCGCGCCGGTGCGCGCGGCGGCGGAGTGGCTCGCGCGCGGCCTGCCGCTCGGTCGGGGCAAGCGCGGTCTCGCGAACGAGCTGCGCCGGTTCCTCGAAGGGGCGA
>DASZYK010000075.1:0-5117 GCA_035545455.1 Steroidobacteraceae bacterium | reverse complement strand
CCTCGGTCTGCGCGGCGAGATGATAGCCCCGCAGCTGCCTCCGCTCCCCCAGGTGCAGCAGGCTGCGTGAGGCGACTGCTCTAACACCGGGGTCCGCATGCCGGCAACAGCTCTCGAGAAGGGCTACCGCTTCCTGCGCCGGGCCGGTCCGCGACAGCGCCCAGACGGTCTGCGGCTCGATCAGCTCCGGCTGCGTGGCAAGGCGGACCGCGAGCGCCGCTGCGGCGGGAATTCTTCTCGAGCCGCACACGGCGGACAGCATGCGCACCAGTGGCGTCTGGCCGCGCGCGATCGCCCCCAGGCAGGCCTCGGCCCACTCCGGCCGCAGCTCGAGCTTCAAGGCCTCGGTCGCGGCGCGCACCTTGGCCCGGTCCGCGAAGTCGAGGGATCGCCAGAGCTCCGCCAGCAGCGACGAGTCGGCATGCCGGCAATATACGCACACCGCTGCGTACAGCTCGCCCGGCTCCCCGTCGGCGGCTCTCCTTCTGCAGACATCGAGTGCCGTGGCGCCCCCGATCACGAGGGCATCGATGTTCGCTTCCAGCCGCTCCTCGAAATCCTGCAGCCGCAGCCATGAGGTCTGCCCATCGGCCCGCAGTGCGTTGCACTGGTCATAGAGGAACGCCGCATCCTCGAGATGCTCCCGATACATCGCCATCCGGAACGCGAGCAGCGAGGTTTCCAACCGGGCCCCTATTGCGCGCCCGCCCCGGTCAGCACTTCGATGGCTACGACATCACTCAGACCGTTGCGCACGGGCAGGTGAGCGCGCCAATGCATCGTCAACTGCAGGAGGTCCATATCGACGATGACGGTGTCGAGGACGGTCTGCAACGAGACGCGGTTCTGGCCGCGCAGCGCGACGACGCAGACCGGCGCGGCCGGACATGGCAGGTGAAACGCGATCCGTCCGTGAGAGGACGCGCCGATCGTGATGACGGGCTCATCGCCGCGAAGATGGCCCGGGGCGATGAGTCCGGGCGAGGCCGCGTTGTAGAAGCGCCGGTCGAAGTCCCGGGGCAGGAGCGGCTTGCGGGTACGATCCCACGTGGCGTCGAACGTACCCGCTAACGCCAGCCTGGGCTGCCAGTTGGGCGCGATGAAGCCGAACCCGGCGGGAGGCGGCTCATCGCCATAGGAGCGGAACGGGTGGTCGGGATGCTCCAGATTCGGCAACGACAGCTCATCGTCGCCGTCGAAGGAGCGATCCCGGAATCCCACCCCGACGGGGTTGCGCATCTCGCAGCGATGCTCATTCGGGTCGGCGGGCCGCCGGTCCCAGCCGCCGAATGAGCGCTCGTAGACCAGCGGGATCGTCTCGAACGGCTCCGGGTCGCTGACACGGACCGACCCCGAGCGTTTCACCAGATGGCGCGTCCCCACCACGTTGACGAGCTTTTGCACCGGCCCCACGCGGATTCCGACCTGCATCCGGGTGGTGCCCTGGCGCGGCGCATGCGCGGATCCCAGCATGACGATGTCGGTCGCAGGCTTGATGAAGGCGATCTGCGGCTCGAGCCTCATGCTGGAGAGGGCAGGGTCGCCCAGCCATTGCCCGCCTGTCTCGATCGGTGGCTGCTCAGTGAGCAAGGCCACGTCCCCCTCCGGAGAAACGCCATAGCACCCCTGCACGAGACATGCGAACTGCGGCGCGCCCTCCTCGTCGGCGAGAAGCAGCGGCTCGTAAGCGAAGCCGGTGTGATTGTGTACCTCGGGGTGGGGCATGAAGGCGTGGCCGGCTAAACGCCCGGGAAGGCGGATTGCATCGGGACGCGGGCGATCGACGGACAGTAGAGATATTCCAACTGGGTGCTCAGTCCCAGACGCTCCGCGATCCTCAGCATGGCGATGCCTTCCACATACACCTGCCGCTCCGCGACGACCGGAGGATCCTCGATCCGCTTGCGCGCCAGATCCGCTTCGATCTGCGCAGTCCGCCGTGCAATGAGCGCCTCGAAGGCAGCCTCGAACGCGGACTGATCACGTGCGGCAAGCGCCCGCGTGACATCCAGCCTGGCATCGGGCACGCCGTCCAGAACGCTCTCGAACCTGGCGAAGAACGGGCCGAGGCCGGGGCCGGATCCGGGCGGAGCGATCAGTCCATGGAGGATCTGCGCATAGCAGTAGTCGTCCTCGTACTCGTGT
Source organism: Steroidobacteraceae bacterium (assembly GCA_035545455.1). Classification (GTDB taxonomy): domain Bacteria; phylum Pseudomonadota; class Gammaproteobacteria; order Steroidobacterales; family Steroidobacteraceae; genus 13-2-20CM-66-19. Next base: position 2,972 of record DASZYK010000075.1, on the reverse strand, counting down.
CCGCGCTGCCATTCGCGCGGTGACAGCGCGGCGATCTGGCGCGCAGTCGCGAAGTCCTGCGCGGCGAGCGCATCCAGAAACGGGTCGACCCGGCCGGAAGCCTGATGGTGCTCGCCGGCGCGCTGTGCGTCGCTCAGGCGCTGCAGATATTGCAGCCGGCAGCGCGCGCTGCGCATCAGATTGTGCAGGAACGCGTCGCTGTCGGCTTTGGTCAGAAGCGCGATGATGGCGGCGGCGCGCAGCTTGCCCGTGACCTCGATGCATACCTCGCCGAGCTGTCCGAGGGGAAAGTCAGGGTTCTGGAACGCGGTCATCCAGAAAGCGATGTCGTAGGCGATGGCCTGCAGGTAGTCCGCGAGCTTCATGGATTCTCAGGCCCGCGGATACTCGGAGATGCTCAGCCATTCGAGTCCGGACGGCCCGATGGCCGAGATCGCCGCCGCGAGATCGCGGCGCACCAGCGTAATGCCCCAGAACCCCCTCATCCGAAAGAGCGTGCGCTCGCGGGGAATTCTCGTCTCGTCGATGACCAGCCTCTCGAAGGACTCGATGTCGTCCGGATCGATCATGTTGGTCTCGTAGACCGACTGCTGCATGTCGATGCAGTCCACCGGGTGCACGGGATGGATGATCGCGTGCTCGCGGCTCGCCACACGCCCTTTGTGGTCGATGATCCCGACCGGCAGATACTCGACCTCGGGCGGCGAATGCGAGCGCACGCACTCCTGCAGCCTCGCCGAGGCGACGATCAGCATGTCGGCATTGAGCACGTTGTCGGGCAGCAGTATGTCGTTGGGGAAGTCCGGGTGCATGTGCAGCTCCACGTCCGCCGGGAACTGCGCGGCGAGCGGCGTGCCGTTGTTGAGCCGAAAGGTTTTCTCCAGCCCGCGAAGATCCTTGAGGGCGCACGCGCCGTCGACCGACTCGTACGTCCAGATCACATAATTGCTCTGCATGCTACTCTCCCGCCGCGATCGCCTCGGCGATGCGCTTGATCCACGCCGCCACCCGCTCGTCGAACTTCCTCACCGGGAAACCCTTGCGGGTCAGCTTTACCGTCGATGCCATCGAGAAGGGCTGACACCAGTCCGACTGCGGATCCTCCTCGCCCTTCGCCCATGCCGCATGAGTGCCGCCGCAGCGTGTGCCGCGGACGTTCAGCAGGATGTTCCTGAACTTGCCGGAGAGCGCCTCGAGCGCGCCCTTCAGATCCTCCCCCTTGAGCTTGTGACCGCTCTCCTCGATCTTCTTGGCGAGTTTCTTGCACGCCTCCTCGACCTCCCACGTGTAGCCTTCCTTGCAGTTGTGATCCCAGTCGTGCTGCGGAATGTTGGCGAACTCCGGCGCGGTCGCGTGATCCTTGATCGAGCCGCCGGCAGCCGTGATCTCGCAATACCACATCACGGTGTGGCCCCAGAGCGGCATGGCGATCATGTTCTTGCCGTTGTTGATGCACCAGACCGTCTGGGCGACGACTCCTTCGATCTCCTTCTTCGCGACCAGCTCGACGCTGCAGGGGGAGACGCACACGAGGTGATGCGCCTCGTATTTCTTCTCGAAACTGGTGGTGCCCGTCCTCGCCCTGACGATGCGCTTGAACGTATGCTCGAACCAGCCGTCGGGCTTGCACACCTCGATGTAGGTCTTCGGCTCCGGGCAGTCGCTGCACTTCGGATTCGCCGGCACCGCGCAGAAGCCGTGTTTGCGCTTGCCGCGATCGTGCTCGCCGCTCATGACGCACCCGCGGAGCCGGTGTCGAGCAGCGCCAGTGCGCTGCGGCCCGCCTCATCGTCGCACGCGGTGATCAGGGCGGCGCGGGCCGGGGCATAGCCGCGCTCCCACGCCTGCGCCGCGAAGCACGCCGCCACCAGAGGTGCTGCGGCGCCGGTGTCCCCGACGCTGGCCGCCGGAAACCAGAGCACGGGCGCGGCAAAAGCGGCGCTCCGGGCCCGCAGGCGCACCAGCGCAAAGCCCCAGTCAGCGGCGCGATAGTACTCGCCGTTCTGATCCGGGAGGATCCAGGGCGTCGCATCGTCGGGACCCGGCCATGCCCTGCCGATGACTTCGGCCAATCCCTCGCCGGCGGGCGGCGTGCCCGCGAAGAAGCTGCGCGCCTCATCCGCGAAGTCGACGGGCCCCACCCGAATCGATCGTCCGTTCGGGAGGTTGCCGCCGCCGCCAAGCAACGCGAGCGCGACTGCCGCCTCGCCCGGCTGCAGACCCGCCGGCGTGCCGTCGCACTTGAGTCGGCCGCAGCTGTGCAGCCAGTGCAGCGTGCTCTCATCGAGTAGGGAATCGAGCGCGAGTATCACGGCCAGCCCGCACGCGCCCGCGGTCAGATCCGCGATGGCCGCCTGCACGGCCCGCAGCGCCCCGGTGCGGCTCGCCAGGCTCGCGAAGGCGATGACCGGCTCCGCGGGCCAGCGCGCGAGCATCGCCGCCTTGCGGACGATCGGGTCGGCGATCGCGACGGGCACGGCCGCGCCGGCCGGCTCCGATGACTGCCGTTGCGCCAGTCTGGCAGCGACCGATGCGCGCGCCTCCGCGTCCGCCATCAGCGCCTCGCCCCGATCGATGCGCGCGGGATCCGGAAGCGCCACATACAGGCGGTGAGGAGTGGCCTGCCAGTCGATGTGGGGCGTGCGGACCCGCAGGTCCTCGAGCGCGCCCTGCGCGAGTCGAATGAGCCGCGCGCGCCCCTCGAAGCCACGTGTCAGCAGCGTCGCCTGATGCGCGATGACGGGCTCCTCGTCCCCCTCGACGTCGGAGCGGATCCGAAACCCGGGCTGGACGGCCGGCCGCACCAGGCCCGCACGTGCGGCGGCGCAGACGGTCGCGCCGTCGTACCCCAGCGATGCGACCATGCCGAAGCCGCCGATGACCGCTCCACCGCCGTTTCGGGAAGAACCGGCCGGCATGGGCTACAGCGGCTTGCCGCAGAAGTAGCAGGTTCCCTTGTCATCGCCGAGCGC
>DASZYK010000074.1:0-4655 GCA_035545455.1 Steroidobacteraceae bacterium | reverse complement strand
CACGTAGCGCTGCGGCAGGCGCCCGAGGCAATCCAATCCTTTCTGCGCGCGGTCAACATCAATCCGGCGCTGACGGCGAGCTGGCGCCTGCTGGAGAGCCTCTACCGGATGGCGGGACAGACGCAGCAGGCGGCGCAGGCGGCCGAACACGTCGCCGCGCTGGCGCGCCTGCCCGCCGAGATCGTGACGGCGACCGCGCTGTTCTCCGACGGGGAGCTCGCACCCGCCGAGCAACTCACCCGGGCTTACCTTCGCGGGCACGGCGATCACGTCGAGGCGATGCGTCTGCTCGCCCGCATCGACATGGAGCGCGATGCGCTCGACGAGGCGCAACAGCTGCTCGAGAGGGTCCTCGGGCTTGCGCCGGATTACCATCTGGCGCGGTTCGAGTACGCTCAGGTCCTCGCCAGGCGGCACTCGTACCTCGAGGCGCGCACCCAGGCCGGGCAGCTCCTCGATGTCGAGCCCGGCAACCGCAACTACCGTACGCTCTGCGCGCTGACGCTCGTCGGGCTCGGGCAGCACGAGCAGGCCCTCGCGCTCTACCGTGATCTGCTGGCAGGAGCCGCGCAACCGGCGGAGCTGCATCTGTCCATCGCCCACTCGCTGAAGACGCTGGGCTCCACCGCCGAGGCGGTGGCCGAATACCGCGCCGCGGCGAGCGCCCGCCCCGGGTACGGGGAGGCCTATTGGAGCCTTGCGAACCTGAAGACCTATCGCTTCCCGGACGAGGAGATCGACCGGATGCGCGCCGCCGAGACGGCTCCGGGGACATCGGCCGCCGATCGATACCATCTGTGCTTCGCGCTCGGCAAGGCCCTGGAGGATCGCGGGGATTACGAGCTCTCCTTCGAGTGCTACAGCCGCGGCAATGCGCTCAAGCGCGCCGCGAGCGGCTACAGCGCGCAAGCGGTGCAAGACGGCGCCCGGCTGCAAAGAGAGGTTTGCACCCGCGCGCTCTTCGCGCGGCACGAAGGATCCGGCTCGCCCGCGCCGGATCCGATCTTCATCGTAGGCCTCCCCCGCTCGGGCTCCACGCTCATCGAGCAGATCCTGGCATCACACCCGGCCGTCGAGGGAACGCAGGAGCTCGCGGATGTGCCGCGGATCGTCGCCGGCCTGCAGGGCGGCGAAGCGCATCCCGACCGGCCCGTCTATCCGCAGGTGCTGACCCGGATGACGCCCGCGGATTTCCGCCGCCTCGGTGAGCAATACCTGCGGGACACCCGCGCGTATCGCGCGCTCGGCCGGCCACGCTTCATCGACAAGATGCCGAACAACTTCCGGCACATCGGGCTCATCCACCTGATGCTGCCCAACGCCCGCATCATCGATGCGCGGCGCGAGCCGATGGCCTGCTGCTTCGGCAACTTCAAGCAACTCTTCGCGCACGGACAGACATTCACTTACGGCCTGGAGGACATCGCGAGGTATTACCGCACCTACCTCGAGCTCATGAGACACTGGGACAGCGTGCTTCCCGGACGGGTACTGCGGGTTCACTACGAGGACGTGGTGAATGACCTCGAAGGCAGCGTGCGGCGGCTGCTGGATCACTGCGGTCTTCAGCTCGAGCCGGCCTGCCTCACGTTCCACCGGACCGCACGCAGCGTGCGGACCGCGAGCTCAGAGCAGGTGCGTCAGCCGATCTATCGCGAAGGCCTCGATCACTGGCGCCACTATGAGCGCTGGCTCGGGCCGCTGCGCGAGACCCTCGGGGACGCCGTGGATCGATATCGCGAGTAGCTCCTTGTGGCACTGAACTAACGCTGCGAGGTCTCCCAGTCAGCGGCCACGTAGAACGGTGCGTCCTCCGGCGGCAGCGGCGCTCTCCCGCGGATGTGGTCGGCCGCCTTTTCCGCGAGCATGATGGTGGGTGCGTTGAGATTGCCGGTGGTGATCGAAGGCATGATGGAGGAGTCGACCACCCGCAAACCCTCCAACCCGATCACGCGCGCCTGCGGGTCGACCACCGCCAGCCGGTCGTCCGCGCTTCCCATCCTGCACGAGCAGGAGGGGTGATATGCGCTCTCGACGTGCCCGCGAACGAACTCGTCGATCTGCTCATCGCTCTGCACGCCGGTTCCCGGCTGGATCTCCCGGCCCCGGTAGGGTGCGAATGCCGGCTGCGCGAAGATCTCCCGCGTGAGGCGCACGCAGGCCCGCATCTCTTCCAGGTCCTGCGGCCGCGACAGGTAGTTGAAGAACACCTTGGGCTTCTCGACCGGGTCCGGGGAGGCGAGCCGGACCCAGCCTTTGCTCTGCGAGCGCATGGGTCCGACGTGAGCCTGAAAGCCGTGCTCCTGCGCCAGTGAGGAGCCGTCGTAGCTCACGGCCATGGGCAGAAAATGATACTGGATGTTCGGGTAGCGCACGCCGGCGCGGCTGCGGATGAACCCGCCCGTCTCGAAGTGGTTGGTCGCCCCCAGGCCGTCCTTGGTGAGCAGCCAGCGTGCGCCGATGAGCGCCCTGCGAAACGCGCTCGTCTGCGAGTAGAGCGTGATGGGCTGGGTGCACGCCATCTGGAAATAAAACTCCAGGTGATCCTGGAGGTTCTCTCCGACACCCGGCAGGTCGTGGATCACCGGGATGCCGTGCGCCGAGAGCTCGGGCGCCGGCCCGACACCCGAGAGCTTCAGCAGCTTCGGGGACTGTATGGGGCCTGCGCTCACGATGACTTCGCGCCGCGCCCGGGCGATGCGCTCCTCATTGCCGCGCCGATACGCCACCCCGACCGCCCGGCGCCCCTCGAACAGAACCCGGGTCGCGAGCGAGCGAGTGCGCACGGTGAGATTGCGCCGGCGCATCGCCGGCCGCAGGTAGGCGTTGGCGGCGCTCGAGCGCCGGCCACCGCCGACCGTCATGTCCATGCGGCCGCAGCCCTCCTGCTGGAAGCCGTTCATGTCCTGCGTGAGGGGATAACCCGCCTGGCGGCCGGCCTCGAGCCACGCTTCGTTCAGCGGATTGTCCAGCCGCCCGTAACGGGTCTGCAGCTTCCCCTCGCCCCCGCGATACGTGTCCCCTCCCCCATTGCGCCGCTCCGCCCGCTTGAAATAAGGCAACACGTCCCGGTAGGCCCATCCGCTCGCGCCTTCCGACGCCCAGCGCTCGAAGTCGAGCGGATTGCCCCTGACATAGACCAGCCCGTTGATCGAGGAGGATCCGCCCAGCACCTTGCCGCGCGGCGTGTGCAGGCGCCGTCCGCCGAGATTCGGCTCGGGCTCGGTGTGGAAGAACCAGTTGTACTTCGGCATGTTCATCGGAATCGACAGCGCCGCCGGCATCTGGATGAGGAGCGAGCGATCCGAGCCGCCGTATTCCAGCAGCAGCGCGCTGTGCTCGCCGCTCTCGGTCAGCCGGTCCGCGAGCACGCAGCCCGCGGAGCCTGCGCCGACGATCACGTAGTCGAAGGTTTCTTCTCTCATCGGCTAGTACGGCGCCTCCACATCGCCCATGGCGACGTAGACGCTCTTCAGCTGGGTGTAGTGCTCGATCGCCGCCCGGCCGTTCTCGCGGCCGAGTCCGGAGAGCTTGACGCCGCCGAACGGCAGCTCGATCGGCGTGACGTTGTAGTGGTTGATCCAGCAGGTGCCGGCCTGCAGGCGCGCGATCACACGGTGCGCGCGCGTCACGTCGCGGGTGAAGACCCCGGCGGCCAGACCGAACTCGGTCGCGTTGGCGCGCGCGATCACCTCCTCCTCGTCCTCGAACTCGAGCACCGACATGACCGGCCCGAAGATCTCCTCCCGGACGACGGCCATGTCGTCATGGCATTGGTCGAAGACCGTCGGTGCGACGAAGAAGCCGTTCGCGAGATCGCCGCTCGTGACGCGATGCCCGCCGGTGACCAGCCGCGCGCCCTCGGCCTTGCCGCGCGCGATGTAGCCGAGCACCTTGGCCATGTGCTCTTCCGAGATCAACGCGCCGACCTGTGTCGCCGGATCCAGCGGGTCGCCGATGCGCATGGCATTCACCCGCGCCGCCAGCCTCTCGAGAAAAGCGGCCTTGACGGCGCGGTGGACGAACACGCGCGTGCCGTTCGAGCAGACTTCGCCGGCGGAGTAGAAGTTGCCGAGCAGCGCGCCGCCGACGGCGTTCTCGAGCGCGGCATCCTCGAAGACGATGAGCGGCGACTTGCCTCCGAGCTCGAGCGTCACCTGCTTAAGCGAGGCGGCCGAATCCGCCATCACCGCCCTGCCCGTCCCGACCTCGCCCGTGAGCGAGACCTTGCGGATCCCGGGGTGCGCGGTGAGCAGACGCCCGGTGTCCGCCATGCCCTGCACCACCTGAAACACTCCCTCCGGGAGACCCGCCTCGGCGAGCACCTCGCGCAGCTTCATGGCCGTGAGCGGAGTCAGCTCGGCGGGCTTGAAGATCATGGCATTGCCGCAGGCGAGCGCCGGAGCCGCCTTCCAACAGGCGATCTGCAGCGGATAGTTCCAGGCGCCGATGCCCGCGACGACGCCGAGCGGCTCGCGCCGGGTGTAGCCGAACGCCTGCGGCCCGAGGTCCAGGTGCTCGCCGGCGATGCCGGCGGCGAGGCCGCCGTAGTATTCGAGGCAATCGGCGCCGGAGAGCACATCGACCGCGCTCGTCTCCTGGATCGGCTTGCCGGTGTCGCGCGTCTCGAGCTCCGCGAGCTCGGCGTTGCGGCC
>DASZYK010000073.1:0-4764 GCA_035545455.1 Steroidobacteraceae bacterium | reverse complement strand
CTACGCGCCGCAGGTCGCGCGCTGGCTGAGCGGACAATGAGCACGCGGCCCGGCCCCGCCGAGGACGTCCCGTTCCTTGCCGCCTGCCGGCGGCAGCCCGTGCCGCACACGCCCATCTGGATCATGCGGCAGGCGGGCCGCTATCTGCCGGAGTACCGGCGGGTGCGCTCGCAGGCCGAGTTCCAGGCGCTGCTGCGCGATCCCGCGCTCGCCGCGGAGGTCACCCTGCAGCCGCTGCGCCGCTTTCCGCTCGATGCCGCCATTCTCTTCAGCGACATCATGACGCCGCTCGCGGGCATGGGCATCGGCCTCTCGTTCGAGCCCGGCCCGGTCGTGCGCGAGCCCATCCGGACCGATGCCGCCATCGATGCGCTGGCGCCTCTCGTCCCCGAGCGTGACGTGCCGTTCGTCCTCGAGTCGATCCGGCTGGTGCGCGCCGGACTGCCGGCGGGCGTGCCGCTCATCGGCTTCGCCGGCGGCCCCTTCACGCTGCTGTGCTATCTCGTCTGCGGCCGGCCGTCGAAGGAGTTTGGAGCCGCCCGGTCCTTCCTCTATTCGAGCCCGGAATCCGCGGAGCGCCTGCTCGACCGGCTGGCGGACGCCATGGCCGCATACCTGCGCGCGCAGGCCGCGGCGGGGGCGCAGGCGCTGATGCTGTTCGAGTCCTGGGGCGGCTTGCTCGCGCCGCACGAGTTCGAGCGCTTCGCCCTGCGCGCCGTGCGGCGGACGGTGGCGGCGGTCCGCGGCACCGGAGTTCCGCTCATCTACTACCTGAATCAGGGCTCGGCTCTCATGGAGTCCGTCGCCGGCCTCGACGTCGATGTGATCGGCGTCGACTGGCGCTCGCCCCTCGGTGTGGTGCGGCGAAAGTTGGGCCCCGGCAAGGCCGTGCAGGGCAACCTGGATCCGGCGGCGCTCTTCGCCCCGCCGGAGGATCTGCGGCAGCACGCCGGCCGGGTGCTGGATGAGGCCGCGGGCGCACCCGGGCACATCTTCAACCTGGGACACGGCATCTGGCCGGAGACCGATCCCGACGCCGTCGCACGGCTCGTCGACTACGTGCACGAGCGCTCATTGCGGACATCCGCCGCCCGGAGCGCAACGTGAGCGCCGAGGCCTCCGGTGACGCACTCGCGCAAGCCGCGGTCGCCTCGTTCCGCGATCTGCAGGCGCGCATCTGCGCCGCATTCGAGCGCTTCGAGCCCGAGTGCCGGTTCGAGGCTCGCAGCTGGCGCCGGCCCGAGGGGCACCGGCTGCAGGGCGGCGGCGACTCGCGCCTGATGCGCGGCGCGGTATTCGAGAAGGTCGGTGTCAATGTCAGCCACGTATGGGGCGTCCTCAGCGAGCAGGCGCGCGGCCAGGTCGCGGGCGCCGCGCAATCGGACGGCCGCTTCGTCGCCTGCGGCATTTCGCTGGTGGCGCACATGTGGAACCCCTACGTGCCGGCCGTGCACATGAACCTTCGATACCTCAGCACGAGTTCCGCATGGTTCGGCGGAGGGTCGGACCTGACGCCGACCTTTCCCTTCGAGGAAGACACGGCGGAGTTCCATGCCGCATTGCGCGGAGCGTGCGACGCATACCGGCCGGACGCATATCGCGAATTCAAGGAGTGGTGCGACCGGTACTTTTACCTGCCGCACCGCCGCGAGCCGCGCGGAGTCGGCGGCATATTCTTCGACGATCTCGCAAGCGGCGACGCTGAAGCGGACTTCGCGTTCGTGCGTGGCGTGGGGGAAGCCTTCCTCGACGTCTACCCGAAGCTCGTCGCGCGCCGCAAGGACACCCCCTTCGACGACGTTGCCCGCGAACGGCTGCTCGTGAAGCGCGGCCGGTACGTCGAGTTCAACCTCGTCTATGATCGGGGAACGAAATTCGGCTTTCAGACCGACGCGGACCCGGAGGCCTATCTCATGAGCCTGCCGCCGCTCGTCAGGTGGTGAGCCCGAAGGCTCGAGGATGGGAATGCGGCTTGCAGCCAGCAGAGTCTAAAGTGCGCTCATGATCAGGATTTTTCTGCCGCTCATTTGCGCGGCGCTGGGCCTCGCGGCGGCCTCCTGCACTCAGTCGGACGGGTCGTTCGCGCCGGCTGAGGCTCCCGCCTCCCCGCAGCCGACAGCGCATGGCGCCGCGTCAGCGGCGATGGCGAGCTCGCCGCAGACGTCGTCCCCCGACGCGGGAGCCACGTCCTCGGGCTCGCAGGCATCCGACACGCAATCTCCCGAGGAGGCCATCCCGGAGGCGCCTGCCGGCATGGCGGCCGAGCGCCGCGCCTCGACGCTCATCGGCATGCCGGTGGTATCCACCCGGGGAGGTCAATTGGGGCAGGTGAAGGATCTCATCTTCGATCGCCAGGGCCGGGCGACGCATGTGGTGATCGCATACGCGGCCGAGTCCGCCGCCGGTCCCGCCGTGACACCCGGCGACGGCAAGTCCGCTTCGCCCCCGGACGCGAAGCTCACCGCCATGCCGTGGGATGCCGCCATGGCCAGCATCAAGGACGACCGGCTGGTGTTGGAGAGCGCGAAGCTGCAGGGCGCGCCGAGCTTCACGCCGGACGCGTGGCCGAACCTCGATGACCCGGCCTGGAGCGTCACCGCGGATACGTACTGGCGCAAGGCCGTTCGGGCGGCCATCGCGGCCCACCCCGGCAAACCGATCGACTCGACGGCGAGGAAGCGCGAGCGCCCGACGCGCGACGACGACTAGACGCGCGTGCGAGTCGCTCGCTGGATCCTCGGCATTGCCGGCGCGGTGGCGCTGCTCGCGGTAGCCGCGGCGCTGATCGCGACGCAGCTGATCGACCCCGACCACTACAAGGGCCAGCTGGAGAGCGCGGTGCGCCGGGAGACCGGCCGGCCGTTCGTCCTGGAGGGCCATCTGCGCCTCACCTGGTTCCCGTGGCTCGGCGTGCGCACGGGTCCGGCGCGCATCGGTGCTCCCGTGGGCACGGGTGGTCCTGACCTGCTCGGCTGGCGATCGGCGGAAGTGCGGGTCCGGCTGCTGCCGCTGCTGCTGCATCGCCACATCGAGCTGGCGCGCGTCCGAATCGTCGGCGCCGCCATTCATCTGAGGCGCGGGCCGCGCGGCGAAGGCAACTGGGAGGATCTCGTCGCGCGCCTCGAGCCCGGGAGCGGTGCCGGGGCGACCCCGGCAGCCGGCAAAGCCGCCGTGTCCTACTGGTCCGCCGCCTGGGCGGGGCTCGACCTCGAGCAGAGCTCACTCGACTACATCGACGAGCGCAGCCGCCAGCATTTCGGCCTGCAGGATTGGAATCTCAGCGTCGGCCCCTGGCGCCCGGGCGAGCCGTTGTCCCTGCGCACGAGCTTCGTGTTGCATGCCGGGACGCCCGGCAGCAGTGCCTCGGCCGACGGCGGCCTGCGGCTGCCCGCCGCGGGAGTCCGGGTGTCTCTCGACGCGCCGCAACTGCGGATCAGCACCGGCCCGCTCGCGGTCGCCGCGCCGCGCTGGTCCCTCCGCATCGCCGACGCAAAGCTGGAAGGCGCCCTCGAGGCCGGGAGCGACGGTGCCGGCCGGCTGGCGGCGAGCGGATCCGTGCAGGCCGCCGTGCCGTCGCTGCGCGAGCTCGCCCGGACCCTGGGCATCGCGATGCCTCGAACCGCCGACCCCGCCGCACTCGGCGCCCTGTCGCTGTCGGGAAGCTGGAGCTGCCGCGATGGCGGCCTCGAAGTCAGGCCGCTCGCGGCCAGGCTGGACTCGACCGCAATCACCGGATGGGTCACGTGGTCGCGCCCCCCGAGCCCGATTGCGGCCGCAGGCGCGAGCCCCCCGGGCCCCGCATGGAAGTTCGCGTTGCGCGCGGACCAGGTCGACATCGGCCGGTACGTGACGCAGTCGAAGACACGTCAGCCTCTCGAGCTGCCCGTGCGTGCGCTGCAGGCGCTGAGCGCCCAGGGAACCCTGGAGCTGGAGCACGCGCGGCTCGGCGACACGACGCTGAACGACGTGCGGCTCGAGGTGCAGTGACGTGACCGCAGAATGCCCGGCGGCTCGGGACTTCGCCGCACTCCTCGTCGAATGGCACGCCCGCAGCGGGCGTCACGACCTGTCATGGCAACGGCGCCGCACCGCCTACCGGGTGTGGGTGTCGGAAATCATGTTGCAGCAGACGCAGGTGGCTACGGTCATTCCGTACTACGAGCGGTTCATGAGCCGATTCCCCGATGTGCGCGCACTGGCCGCGGCTTCTCTGGATGACGTGCTGCATCTCTGGTCCGGACTGGGTTATTACGCGCGGGCGCGCAACCTCCATCGCGCCGCCATCCGGATCGTCGAGGAGCATGGCGGCCGTTTCCCCAGGAGCTTCGAGGCCGTCGCCGGCCTGCCGGGCATCGGCCGTTCCACGGCGGGCGCGATCCTGGCGTTGAGCCGCGCCGAGCGCTTCCCCATTCTCGACGGCAACGTGCGGCGAGTGCTGTCACGTCACTTCGGGGTGGAAGGCAGCGCATCCGATCGCGCCGTGCTGGCGAAGCTCTGGGATCTGTCTGACGAGTGCACGCCCGCGGAGCGCGTCGACATCTACACGCAGGCGGTGATGGATCTGGGCGCGACAGTCTGCATACGCCGCAATCCCTCATGCGCGACCTGCCCTGTTTCAGCAACGTGCGTCGCGCACAGCACCGGACGCCAGCACGAGTTGCCTTCGCCGAGACCCGCGCGGGCGCGGCGCCTGCGGCAGGTCTTCATGCTTGCCGCGGTGCGCGGGAGCGGAGAGGTGCTCCTCGAGCGCCGCCCGGAAAACGG
>DASZYK010000072.1:0-13417 GCA_035545455.1 Steroidobacteraceae bacterium | reverse complement strand
CGCTGATGATGCGCACGACATCACGGTTCCCTTCGGCGGCTACAAGCAGTCCGGCTTCGGGCGCGACAAGTCGCTGCACGCACTCGACAAGTACGTGCAGCTGAAGACGACCTGGGTGAAGCTGTAGCCGAGGTCAACCGGCAGGCTTGCGGCGGCTGTCCACCAGCCGCTGCGCCTTGCCCGTTGAGCGCTCGAGCGTGCCTGGCGCGTGCACCTTGACGCCAACACTGATGCCGATGGACGACTTCACGTGATGTGAAAGCTCTGCGGCGGCGCGTCTCTGCGAGTCTTCGCTCGCGAAGGTCTCCGCGGCACACTCGACGTGCACCGTCAGAGAATCGAGATACCCCTCGCGCGTCAGCTCCAGCCGGTAATGGGGAGAGAGGCCCCGGGAGCGCAGGATCAGCTCCTCGACCTGGGACGGGAATACGTTCACACCACGGATGATGAGCATGTCGTCGGTGCGGGCTGCGATCTTCGCCATCCGCCGCATCGAGCGCGCCGTGGGCGGCAGCAGCCGCGTCAGATCACGGGTACGGTAACGGATGACCGGCAAGGCTTCCTTCGTCAGGGAAGTGAGCACGAGCTCGCCCTCCTCCCCGTCGGCGCGGATCGCTCCCGTGTCCGGGTCGATGATCTCCGGGTAGAAATGGTCCTCCCAGATCACCGGCCCGTCCTTGGTCTCGACGCACTCGCTCGCCACCCCAGGGCCCATCACCTCGGACAGGCCGTAGATGTCGAGCGCGTCGATCGACAAACGCGACTCGAGCTCCTTGCGCATCGCCTCCGTCCAGGGCTCCGCGCCGAAAATGCCGATCGTGAGCGAGCTGTCCCGCGGGTCGACTCCCTGGCGGACGAACTCCTCCGCGATGTTGAGCGCATACGAGGGGGTCACCATGATGATGTCGGGACGAAAATCCCGAATCAGCTGGACTTGCCGCTCGGTCTGCCCGCCCGACATCGGAATCACCGTGCAGCCCAGGCGCTCGGCGCCGTAGTGGGCGCCCAGTCCGCCGGTGAAGAGGCCATACCCGTAGGCGACGTGCACGATCTGCCCCGGCCGCCCTCCCGCGGCCCGGATGGAGCGCGCGACCAGATCCGCCCAGGTATCGATGTCGCGCGCCGTGTATCCGACGACGGTGGGCTTTCCGGTCGTACCGCTGGAAGCGTGGATGCGCACCAGCTTCTCGCGGGGCACGGCGAAGAGCCCGAAGGGATAATTGCTGCGAAAATCCTGCTTGGTGAGGAAGGGAAACCGGCTCAGGTCCTCGAGACTGCGCAGGTCGTCCGGATGCACCCCGAGGGCATCGAAGCTGCGCCGATAATGCTCCACGTTCCGATACGCATGCCGCAGGGACCAGCGCAGCCGCTCGAGCTGCGTGTGACGGAGCTCGTCCGCGCTCGCCCGCTCCAGGGACCCGACTGCCGTCGATGCCTCTTCTCTGCTTGCCGATCCCAAAATGGTGGCTCCCGGTCGCCGCGCGCTGCGGTGTGAGTTTCCGCCCTCAGGAGCCGGGCGCTTGGATGCCGGCGCCAGATATTTGACCGTCGCCGCCGATCGGCGAAGGCATGCGGCGCGCTTCGCGCGGGCTCATGCCGAACTGGGCGGAAAACGCCCGGCTGAAATACGCGGGATCGCTGAAGCCCCACCGGAAGGCCACCTCGGTGACGGTGGCTCGGGAGCCGTGGGCCTCGCGCAAGTCGAAGTAGCAGCGCTCCAGGCGCTCACGCTTCAGCCAGCCGCCGAAGGTGAGGCCGTGGGATTGAAACAGGCGCTGCAGCTGCCGCAGCGACACGCAGGCGTGGCGCGCAGCCGCGGCGCAATCGAGGTCAGGGTCGGACAAGTGCCGCCGCAGCACACTGCGCACCCGGGTCCACTCGTCCTGCCGCAGCTTGCCGTCCGCGTGCATGCCGTCCGCCCCCACCGACACGAGGTGCGTGACACCATCGACGAGCTGCATCCGAAGCAGCGCTGACTCCTCCGCGGTCAGCATCCCCGCGTCCGACAGGGCCCTGGTGACCAGAGCGTGCAGCGCCCCCGCGTATCCGCGGCCCGCGATCGTCACCGCGGTCGCGGGGCGTCTGCGCCTCCAGTAGGCCGCAATGAGCCGTGCCGGCAGGTGCAGGGAGACCTGGCGCCAATGGCTGGAGTACAGGAATTCGGAGCTGCGCCCGCCGTCGATCAGCGTGGCGTCGCCCGGGCGGAGCACGGCCTCACTCTCTCCCTGACGCATCCGGCTCGTGCCCTCGAGCTGCAGTACGTAAAAGAGGAGCCCGCTGGCATCGGAGTCTGCGGTCCGGCTGTCGCGTACGATCCGTGCCTGCCGTCCGGCGAGGCTGGCGCAGTCGATGCCCCCCAGCCGCTCGAGAAAGATCTCGCCCGCGAATTCCTCCGGGTCGTCCGCTTCGACCTCGAAGCCACCGCACACCCGGCGCACCATTTCCCCCCAGGATGCCAGCCGTGCCTCTCGCCGCAGCGAGTCGGTATTGAGCCGCAGCAGACTCATATCCTGCGCCCTCGCGCAGCACCGTCCCTCGGCTGCGCTCCCGGTTCGGTATGCACGAGTCCCCCAGAAAAGCGGTGACAGCGCCTTTGCGCCTTACTGGTAGCGTACCGCCGGGACATTGTCAATCGAGCACCTGCGGCCTAATAGACGATGCTGCCGACGGACGTGCCGCCGCACACGAAAAGCGTCTGGCCGGTAATGAACCCGGCGTCCGGCGCCGCGAGGAACATGACGGCGCGCGCGACGTCCTCGGGACGCCCGAGCCGCCTCACCGGAATCGACTCGATGATGCGCGGCAGCTTGGGGCTGCCCTCGGGGATGACCTCGTGGAACATCCGCGTCGCCTCGATCGGCCCCGGGGCAACGGCATTGACGGTGATGCCGTGCTCCCCGAGCTCGAGCGCCCAGGTACGTGCCAGCCCCAGTAGACCCGCCTTGGTCGCGGAATACACGGTCCGCCGGGCGAGCCCGAGGACTGCCCGTGTCGAGACGAGCACGATGCGGCCGAAGTGCTGCTGCTTCATGGCGGGCAGTGCGGCCTGAGCCAGCGAGATCGCCGCGCCGACGTGCAGGCTCGTGAGCGCCTCGAGATCCTCGAGAGTCACCTCTTCCAGCGGCTTCTCACGTATCGCTCCGGCGTTGTGCACGACCGTCGTGATGGGAAAGCGTTGTGTGACTTCGAGCGCCGCTTGCCGCGTCGCGGACGCATCGGCGAGATCGACCTCGACATTGTGCACACGGTCCGAGGAGGGCTCGAAACGTCCGCGGGAGAGACAGACGAGATGATACCCGGCGTCGAGGAACGCTTTGCCGGTCGCGGCACCTATACCTGAGCTCGCGCCCGTGACCAACGCATATCGCTCACTCATTTCGGCGCTCCGGTTCGCGAGTCATTTCCTGTAAATGAGGATCGCCCGCCAGGTCCGCCGCGCTTTCGCCGATCTCATGTTCGGGCACCGCGACGAGCGCCGCCTGTCCCGACCTGTCGAGCCGCGCCACGATCCGCACCCGGGACGGCGCGGGCAATACGCCCGCATGCAGATGGGCGATGACTGTCGGGCCGCAGTCGAGATGCACCATTCCGATCCGCCACGGCAGGCGGTCGCGGAAATACGCCTCGAAGCTGTGATGCAGCAGCGTCTCCGAGATCAGCTCGCCCCGACCTGATTGGGGCCGCCACTCGAGGTCGACGCAGAGGCATCGGTGACAGGCCTCGCGCGGCGGATACTGGACCGCCCCGCACTCGGTGCAGACCTGCAGCTCGAAGCGGCCGAGCGCAGCGGCCGCGGTCAGACCGCGCGCGAACGGGCTGCGCTCCGCGGGAGGCGGCGAAGTCGTCTCGCTCATGCCTGCGGGCCCGCCAGAATCGCGGCTCCGCAGCAGAGCCCCCGATCGTAGTTGATCATTCCGAAGCCGCTCACCAACCCGATGCGCGCATCGGGCACCGCGGTGCCCTCAGCCGTGCCGGTCACTTGCCGAATCGCTTCCGTCATGCCGAGATAACCGCCCGCCGCGCCCGCCTGGCCCACCGAGAGCTGCCCGCCCGAGGTGTTGACCGGAAACGTCCCGTCGATGGTCAGCGTGTGGCCGCGGATGAACGCAGGCGCTTCTCCTTTGCCGCAGAACCCGAGATCCTCGATCTGCATGGCGCTGATCACGGGGTAGTCGTCGTAGGTCTGCAGGAAATCGATGTCCCGGTGAGTGACGCCCGCCTGCGCGAACAGCTCCTCGCGGTCGAGCACCCAGCCGCCGCGGATCTGGATCGGATCCTCGGGGAAGGAGTTGTGCCGTTCCATGGTCGCGAGCACCGTGGCGAACGTCAGGCCGAGGTCCTGCGCGCGTGCCCGGCTCATGACCAGAAAGGCCTCCGCGCCCGCGCATGGCATCACACAGTCGAAGAGGCGCAGCGGCTCGGCAATGAGCCTGGCGCCGAGATACTCCTCCAGGGTGAGCGGCTTGCGCAAGAGCGCATGCGGGTACCTGAGCGCGTTCTCGCGCTGCGCGATGCAGAGCCTGCCGAAATCCTCGCGGCGCGCTCCGAACGCGCGCATGTAGTGCGCGGTCAGGAGTGCGAAGCTCGCATTCGGGCCGCCGGCGCCGTAGGGGTAGACCGCATCGCGGGCGAACTGGCTGAAGCTGCCGAGAGTGGCGCGGAACGAGTCGACGTGATTGGTGTCGGCGCCTACGCAGGCCACGACGGCCGCGTCACCTGACTCGACCGCGCGCAGCGCGCGGCGCAATGCGACGATCGCGCTCGCGCCTCCCATGGGAATGTGGTCCAGCCAACGGAGCGAGAGTCCCAGGTGTTGCGTCAGGCCGACCGCGGTATCGGGCGCCAGCGTGAAGCTCGAGAGACACAGGCCGTCGAGATCCGCTTTGCGCAGCCCCGTGGCATCGAGCACCGCGCGCAGCGCGCGAGCGATGAACCAGTGGGCGCCCCGGGTCGAGTAACGTACGTAGGGAACGGTGACCGGCACGGCCACGACCGCGTTCCCGTAACCCACTCGTCCCCCGCTCGTCACGTTGGGGGCGTCCGCTTCTTGAGCTCGCGCAGGTCCACGCAGGCGGGACTGCGCAGAAGCGTCTGGCCGAGCTCTCTGAGCCCCGCCCGCTGGATCTTCTCCGTTGCCGTGAGCGGTAGCCGCTCGCAGAATCCGACGTAGCCGGGAGCCTTGAAGTAGGCGAGCCTCTCGAGGCTGAACCGCACGATGTCCTGCGCGAATGCAGTGCGCGAGCCGTCGTCCAGCTGCCTGCGGGGTACGATGCAGGCCATCACCTCATCTCCCCGTACTTCGTCGGGGACGGCCGTGATGCCAACCGCTGCGATTCCGGGGTGCTGCAGCAGCACGCTCTCCACTTCCACGGCGGAGATGTTCTCGCCGCTGCGGCGGATGACGTTCTTCTTCCGGTCGACGAAATGGAAGTCGCCGTCGGCGTCGACTCGCACGACATCCCCCGTGTGAAAGTAGCCGCCCTCCCACGCGGCCTCCGTCGCTTGCGCGTCCTTGAGGTAGGCACGGAAGAATCCGAACCGCGGCGCATTCCCCGCATGCCTCACGAGGAGCTCGCCCGGCTCCCCCGGTGCGGCATCCCGGCCGCGGTCATCGATCACGCGATACTCGATCTCCGGCCCAGCCCTGCCGAAGCAGGCGCTGCCCACCTTGCGTGGCTCACGATTCGCGATGATGACCGCGCCGGCGCCCGTCTCGGTCATGGCCCAGGCCTCGACGAGCGGAAAGCCGAATCGGCTCTCGAAGGCCGCGTGCAGGCGTGGCGCGACACCGGCGCCGAAGCCGAACCGCACGGCATGCCGGCGGTCATGCTCTCCATCGGTCGCTCCCAGCAACATCGGCGGCATCACCCCGAGGTAGTGCACGATCGTCGCGCCCGAATCCCGCACGCACTCCCACCACGTGCTCGGGTGGAAGCGGTCGAGCTGAATGATGCACCCTCCCGTGAGGAGCATCGCCATGCTCGAGAAAGCCATCGCGTTCATGTGACTCAGAGGCAGCGGCGTGATGAGACGCTCACACCCTCGTCGGATCCGGCACAGACCGTCGAGCCCGGCATACCAGGTCCCGGCCCAGAGAAAATACTCATTCGGCAGCACACACCCCTTGGGACGGCCGGTCGTGCCCGATGTGTAAAGGAGCGCGCATTCGGTATCGACATCGGGCAAGGTCAGAGCGGGCGCGGGGAAAGGCGCCTCGGGCAAGTCCGAAAGATCCGCCTTGGTCACGGCGAGCGGCCGGCCAGCCGCCTGCGACGCACGGATGAGCTCCGGCCCGCGGCATTCAGGTGCGACCGCGGCGCAGATTTCCGAGTGCGCCACCAGGTACTCGAGCTCCGCCCGACGCCACTCCGTGCTGATGGGCACGACCGACACGCCCAGCGCGTTGAGTGCGAGCCAGTGGAAGAAGAATGCCGGGCGGTTCTCCAGCATGAGGCCGGCGCGATGGCCATGTCCGTAGCCCGCTTCACGGTAGCGTCGGAGAAGGGCCGCTACTTCGTGTGCCGCCTGCCGGT
Organism: Steroidobacteraceae bacterium; assembly: GCA_035545455.1. Classification (GTDB taxonomy): domain Bacteria; phylum Pseudomonadota; class Gammaproteobacteria; order Steroidobacterales; family Steroidobacteraceae; genus 13-2-20CM-66-19. Next base: position 6,884 of record DASZYK010000072.1, on the reverse strand, counting down.
AGGTCCAGCTGCGAGCCTGGAGGGCGTAACTTGCTGCCGCGTGGGGCAGCAGACAGAGAAACTCCCTTTCTGCGTGCTCCTCCGCTGCGCGGCGGAACGCCTCGTGCACCGTCCCTGAGACCCGCAATGGAGGACGGCTCATCAGGCTATGGAAAGAGCTGGATCGAAGGCAGCGCCGCGTCGCAGTTGAGAAGCTCGATCTTCTTCATGCGGATGCGCAGTGCGCCCTCGATGCAGGTGAGGTGATGCCAGGAGATGCCCGCCAGGATCAACTGCCGATCGAGCTGGGATTCGGCATACATGAAGGGTGTGCGCACCACGTAGCGGTTGGCAGCGGCGTCCGCCTCCTCCACCGCCGGCTGTTGCAGCACGTGCTGGCAGAAGCTCGGCGGCTGCTGGGAGAAGGCATTGGGAGTGCGCAGCCGCTCGATGCGTACCCGGAGCAGGAGCTTATCCTCATAGAAGAGTGACGTGTGCGTCTCCCCGTCCGGCTGTCCGCGCGTCAGCGGCATCCAGTATCGAGCATCCTCCGTGAAGAGCTCGTACCACTCGTCCAGGCGCTTCTCATCGAGGAGCCGCGCCTCCCGGTACACGAATTCCACGAGCGCCGCATCCGAGGGTCGAGCCGCGGCGGACATGGGTCAGCGATCCCTCATCCCGAGCGTCATGTAATGTGCCCAGGCCCGATACTGTCCCCGCATGGGCACTTCGTTGGTCGCGCCGTAGGTGCCGGCGACGCCCGCCGCTTCGGCGGGCGAGTAGTTGCGATGCAGGCTCACCCAGTCGTTGCTGCCGGAGGCGAGTCCCTCCTGGATCGAGCGATAGCAGTGCAGGTCGTCATGGCCGACGACCGACGTCGGCGAATTGATGAGACGTGAGTAGGTCGTGGTGCGGGCCAGCAGCGCCTCGGGAGCATCGACCAGGCGGAATGTCCAGCTCTCGATGAGGGTCCTGTCCACCGCGAGCGGCCGGACCACGCGGATCGCCTGGATCGCGCCCTTGATGGTGAGGCTCGGATAATAGACGGTGTTGTGACGGGCCTCGCCGAGTATCCGGCGGGCCCGTTCCTCCCCGTACGCCTCGGTCATCCGCCGCTCGTATTCGCCGACGCTCGAGTACTTCGAATGGATGGAGAAGTTGACTCCGGTATAGCTGTGGCCGTTCTCGTAGACCTTGACGCCCATCTTCTCGAAGAAGTCGTAGCCGTTGACGAACGGGACGAACTGCTCGATCACCATCGGCATCGTCGCCGACGCCGGCCCCTGCTCCCACAGGCGCTTGGCGGTGCCGGCGGAGGACTCGTGCGCCACCATCGGATGCATCGCATCGTTCAGGTTCTCGACGAACATCTTCCAGTTGCAGTCGTGGAGGTAGCGCAGCACACCGCCCGCGGCCTCCAGCCGCCCGGCCGGGGATCGCTCGACCATGTTGTCGATCGAGCTCAGTGAGTCGCCGAAGAACTCCTCGAATCCCGGCCCCTCCGGCGCGCTGCGCGCGAACACGAAGCCGCGGTAATTCGCGCTGGCGATCGGCGGCAGGCCCCTGGACGCTTCGCTGGTCTCGAAGCCCGTCCCCTCGTAGCCGCCCTTCAGCGGAACGGTCCGCAGCGTCCCGTCCAGTCTGTAGGTCCAGCCGTGATAAGGACACCGCAGCGCCCCGCCTGCGCATCGGCCATGCACCGCGCTGATCAGCTTCGAGCCCTTGTGCGCGCAGCGGTTCGGCAGCACGCGCACCGTCCCATCGGCGCCGCGCAGCATGATGACGGGCTCGCGGCCGATCTGCGTTGTGTAGTAGTCGCCGGGGTTCGGCACCTGGCTGTCATGGCCGACGTACACCCAGGTGTTGCGCCAGAGCTGCTCCATCTCGAGCTCGAAGAGCTCCGGATCGAGGTAGACGTCGCGGTGCACGCTCTCCGGCCGGACGAGCCCGCGGATCGCCTGCGGATTATCGCGATAGCGCGCCATGATGGACCGATCCTAGGAGCATCTACTTTAGGTGTCAACTATCTGAGCGCCGGCCTGAGCGGATCCGATTTGCGACATCGCCCGCGCCGCCCGGGCGTCGCCTCGCTTACTCGCCTGCAGCAGGCACGAGCGGTCCGCCCAGGCAATGGGAGCGCCCGCGAAAGAGCGCGATGCTCTCGCCGCGCTGATTGGTGACGCAGATCTCGTAGATTCCGCTTCGCTTCGAGCGCCACAGCTCGCGCGCTTCCGCGGTCAGCTCGTCATCGGCGTGCGCCGGAGCCAGGAAATCGATCGACGCGGCCGCCGCCACGGTAACGGCATTGTGGCTGTTGCAGGCCACCGCGAACGCACTGTCGGCGAGCGCGAAGACCATGCCCCCATGACACGTCCCGTGCCCATTGAGCATGTCAGAGCGCACCTTCATGCGAAGACGCGCGAATCCCGGCCTGACCTCCTCGATCGTGATGCCGAGATTCCTCGATGCCGGGTCATGGGCAAGGAGGGCCTGCGCGGCGAGCTCCGCGAGGCGCTGGGCCTGCGTCTGCGGCGCGGCTGATTTCATGGCTCGCTGCGCGGCTGCTGACTGCTACTCTGCGGCAGATTCATGACCGCGACCGTGCACCCGACCGCGAAGATCGGAATGGGCGCATAGAACCACAGCTCACCGGTGCATCCCTCGGTCGCCCCCGCCACGGCGATGAAGGTGCGGATCTCGAACCCCCCCTGACCCGCTTCGCGCCAGACTTCCTCGTCCCGATAGGAAAGGAGAGCCTCGCGGCGGTTCGCCAGCAGCTTCTCGAGGAATTCCCGGTCCCAGCGCTCGTTGATGCGGCCGGAATCCGGGGTCGCCGGCCAATGCGAGATGCCGCCGGTACCGATGACGGCGATGCGCTCCGGACGGGATTCGCACGCGCGCCTGAGCGCGCGCCCGAATTCGTAGCACCGCTTCAGGGGAATGAGCGGCGGTCCCTGACAGTTGATGTTGACCGGGATCACCGGCAGATCGTAGCGGGGCGTCAGGAAATGGAGCGGCACCATGATCCCATGGTCGAACTTCCACTCCTGCGCATAAGCGAGATCGACGTCCTCCATCACCGCCTGGATGAGCTGGCGCGAGAGCTCCGGCGCGCCGGGCACGCGATGCCGCTCGATGCCGAGCCAGGCCTCATCCTCTATCGGTCCCTCGTAGTGCTCGCCCATGCCGACGCAGATCGACGGCATGTTGTCCATGAAGAAGTTGGCGAAATGCTCCGCGCCGATCACCACCAGCGCATCCGGCCGCGTGGCCTCCAGCGCCTCACGCATCCGCTCGAGCGCCGCGTAGAACGCGTCCCGGACGGTCGGCTCAGCCCGCTCCTTGCGGCCCGTGATGCCGGGGGCATGACTGCAGACACCGGCGAAGACCAGACTCATGTCTCAACCTCGGACGGATCTTTTCCCGGAGCGCTCATCGGGCCTCGGCCCTCGAATAAAGGCCGGTCCTCACCGGACCGTATTTGCGCTCGCCCTCGCGCATCGCTTCGATGTAGGCGTTCCATTCATAACCGCGCAGTGCCGCGTAATGCATCAGGATCTGCCCGTTCACGCCCATGACGTAGAGCAGGCCGATGTCGGGCTCGCGGATCGCACGCCGCTCCTCCTCGGTGAGCTCGTACGCGGCGAGGAGTCCCTCGAGATCTGCCTCGAGGCGGCGGCGCACGGCCGGATCGCGGTTGAGCTGATAGAGCAGCTTCTGCGTGTAGTACAGGCTCATGGAGACGGTCCCCTGCCGCGCCGGGCCGGGGCCTGCTCCTGTGAGATCTCCTCCAGGGACGACTCGAGGTCCTGGAGGAGCCGCAGCAGCTGGGCGATCCGCTCGGTGCCGAAGCGCTTCGCGATCTGAGCGTACATCTGCTCCGAGAACGGCGCATGGCTGCCGATGAGGCGCAGCCCCTTCGGCTCCAGGCTCACCACGCTGCGCCGCAGATCGGTGTCGACCTGCCGGCGGCTGATGAGCTGCCGCTTCTCGAGATCGGGCAGAATCCGCGACAGGCTCGGCGCGAGCAGGAAGGTCGCCTCGGCGAGCTCGGTGACCTCCAGGGGACCTGAGTGCGCGAGCGCCCGCAGGATTCGCCACTGCTGCTCGGTCACGCCGTGCCGGCGCAGGCCGGCCCGAAAGAGGCGCATCACGGCCTCCCGGCTGCGCAGGAGTGCCATCGGCAGCGATTCCGAGAACGGGCGCATGGGCAGCGTGCGGTCCGCGACGTGCGTCGAGCGCCTATTCATGATCGCCGACGACCTCGTTGCGCAGCACGCCCACCCGCGAGACCTCGACTTCCACGACGTCCCCGGGCACGAGATAACGGGGCGGATCGAGACGCGCCCCGGCACCGCTCGGGGTGCCCGTCAGGATGACATCCCCCGGCTCGAGCGTACAAAACGTGGACAGATACCCGATGAGGTAAGGAATGGGAAAGATCATCCGATCGCTCGTGTCATCCTGGCGAACCTCGCCATTGACTCGGGTGGTCACCCTGAGCGGTGCCGCGCCGACTTCGTCGCCCGTCACGACGCACGGGCCGATCGAGCCCGAGCGGTCGAAGTTCTTCCCCTGAGTCACGTTGAATTTCGAATGCCGCAGCCAGTCGCGCACGGAGCCTTCATTGGCGCAGCTGTACCCGAATACGTGCGCCAGGGCGTTCTGCTGCGGGATCCGGCGGCCTCCCTGGCCGATGACGACCACGATCTCGCCCTCGTAATCGAGCTGCACGGACTCCCTCGGCCGGACGACCGGCTCACCCGGGGCGGCGAAGGACGTATGCGAGCGCATGAAGACGCTGGGATATCCGGGCCGCTCGCTTCCGTCCTTGTATTCCTCGTTGCGGTCCGGGTAATTCACTCCGATGCAGAAGCAGCGTGCGCCGCGGCCCGCGGGGCTGAGCAACCTCGCCTCACCGGGCGGGTAGTCGCACTGATCGCTGGCCGCCAGGGCTCGTGCCGGCCCGATGAGCCCCGAGCGCAGCAGCGAGACCACGTCTGCGGCCTGCGGACCGAGCCGGGCTCCGAGGTCGAGGATGCCCCGCGCCCCGAGCACTCCGCAGGAGCTGCGACCCTCGGCGCGGAAATTCACCAGCCTCAAGCGGCGCGCTCCTCCAGCAGGCCCGCGCGCCGCAGCACGCCATCCAGTCTGCGCTCGAGCTCGGGCGTCGCCGGCAGCATCGGCAGACGGTGCTCGTTGGTCTCGAGGATGCCGAGCCGCCGCATCATGTACTTCATCGGGATCGGGTTGGTGTCGAAGAACACCGCCTGATTGATCTCGAAGAGCCGGTGGTGCAGCGTCTGCGCGGTGGCGAGATCGCCGCGCCAGACGGCCTCGCAGAGCTCCGAGAGGATCCGCGGGCGGAGATTCCCGACGGCGTTCATGAGGCCACAGGCCCCGACCGCCATCATCGGGAAGCTGAGCTCCTCGAGACCGACGAAGATCTTGAAGTCCGGGCCCAGCACCGCGTGGCACTCCGACACCAGCGCGAGGTCGTTGACGGCGTGCTTCATGCCGACGAAGGAAGACGACTTCGAGCGCAGCTCCTTCAAGGTGTCGATCGTCACATTGACGGCCGTGCGCCCCGGGATGTGATAAACCATCCACGGCAGGTCGGTGACCTTGGCGAGCTCGAGGAAATACGCGACGAGGCCCCGCTGCGGCGGCCGGATATAGTAGGGCGTGATGATGAGCAGCGCGTCCGCCCCGGCCTTGGCCGCGTATTCCGTCAGGTCGCGGGTCTCCCGCAGGGATTGCGAGCCGGTCGCGGCAACCACGGGCAGACGGCCCCCGGCCACCTCGACTGCAATGTCGACCAGGCGGTTGCGCTCGTCCACGGAGAGGGTGGAGGGCTCGGCCGTAGTGCCGTTGACGAGAATGCCATGTGAGCCGTTCCTGATCTCGAACTCGACGAGCCGCCCGTAGGCCTCGTAGTCGACTTCGCCATTGCGAAACGGCGTCACCAGGGGCGGAATCGAGCCTTTGAGGCGGTCCAGGCGGGCATTCACGCGGCTTCTCCTGTCAGATGGTGCGCTCAGGCGCCGAGCTTCGGCACGCGGTGCGTGCCGAAGGCCAGGCAGATGTTCTTGGTTTCCATGTAGAAGTCGAAGCTGTAGTCCCCGCCGTCGCGGCCGATGCCGCTCGCCTTCATTCCGCCGAAGGGCGTCGGCAGGTGGCGATTGTTCTCGGAATTCACCCAGACCATTCCCGCGTCGATCCTGTGTGCCATCCGCAGCGCCCGGCCGCCGTCGCCGGTCCACACGTACGCCGTCAGGCCGTAGGGGGTCTCGTTCGCGATCTGCAAGGCCTCGGCCTCGTCCTCGAACGCAATGGCGGTCAGGACGGGACCGAAGATCTCCTCCCGCGCGATACGCATCCCGTTGGTGGCGCCTGCAAACAGCGTGGGCTGCACGTAAAGCCCCGGCCGCAGCGCCTCGATGCGGCCGCCCCCGGCGCGGATCTCCGCACCGTCCTCGCGCGCAATGCCGAAGTAGCTCATCACCTTGTCGAGGTGACGTGCGTGAATCAGCGGACCCACCTCGCTCGCCGGATCGAGCGGATGCCCGACCTTCAAGCGCGCCACCCGCTCGGCCACCCGGTCGATGAATCGATCGTGGATGGAGCGGTGCACGAGCAGCCGGCTGGAGGATGTGCAGCGCTCGCCATTCAGGCTGTAGATCATGAAGACGACCGCATCGAGCGCCCGCTCGAGATCCGCGTCGTCAAACACGATGACCGGATTCTTGCCCCCGAGCTCGAGATGAACGCGCTTCAGTGTGGGCGCTCCCTGGCTCATGATGAGGCTGCCGGTCCTGGACTCGCCGATGAAAGCGGTGGCACGAATCGCCGGATGCTCGGTCAGGAGCTTCCCGGCGCGCTCTCCGACGCCGTTCACGACGTTG
>DASZYK010000071.1:0-2659 GCA_035545455.1 Steroidobacteraceae bacterium | reverse complement strand
GCCTCCGGCAGGCTCGTCATCATGCCGATTGCTCCACTCATCGCCGAGCTCGTGCGGCGAACGGTTGCGCGCGAGCCGCTCGCGCCGCTGCTGGAGCGTTGGCCCCCGCAATGAAACGGCGGCCTGCGGCCGCACGAATTGCGCGCGAGCGGCCGGCTTCCCCGGCTAACGTCGGCTCTTGCGCAGGAGATCTCCGACCTCGCGCAGGGCGCGCGTATTGACGACATCCTCCGGGCGGGCCCAGCCGCGCCGCGCCTGCCGCACGCCGCCGTCGAGGTTCGCCAGCTGGTCCGCCGAGTGCGCATCGCTCGCGATGGAGAGCAACACGCCGCGATCGCGCGCGGCCTTCACGTGGATGTCGTCGAGATCGAGCCGGGAGGGCTGGCCGTTCACCTCGAGGAAGCAGCCGCGATCGTGCGCCGCGTCGAGCACGCGCTCGAAATCGATGGCGAACGGATCGCGCTCGCCGAGCAGACGCCCGCTGGGATGAGCGAGGACCGAGACGTAAGGCCGATCCAGCGCGCGCAGCACGCGCGCCGTCTGCTTCGCCTCGGGAAGGTCGAAATGGCCGTGAACGGCGATCACGACGACATCGAGCTTCTCCAGCACCGCATCGGCGAGGGCGAGCCGGCCATCCTCCAGGATGTCGACCTCGGCGCCTTTCAGCAGCGTGAAGTCGTGCAGCCTGTCGTTGAGCTCGTCGATGGCGTCACACTGGCGCGCGAGCCGCTCGGCATCGAGGCCGCGCACGATGCCGAGGTGCTTGGCATGATCGGTGATCGCGATGTACGAGAGCCTGCGGGCGTGCGCCGCGGCGACCATGCGCTCGAGCGAGTCATGTCCGTCGGAGGCGCCGGTATGCACGTGCAGATCTCCTCTGAGATCGCCGCGCTCGATGAGCCGGGGCAGCCTGTGGCGCTCGGCGGCCTCGATCTCGCCTCGATCCTCGCGCAGCTCCGGCGGAATCGGATCCATTCCGAGCGCCCGATACACGCCCTCCTCCGTCTCGCCGGCGATGCGCTCGTCACCCCGGAAGAGGCCATACTCGCTGAGCTTGAGGCCGCGCTCCTGCGCGCGCCGGCGAAGGCGGATGCCGTGGTCCTTGCTGCCGGTGAAATACTGCAGCGCCGAGCCGAAGCTCGCCCTGGGGACGACGCGAACGTCGATCTGCAGGCCATTGCGCAGGATGCCGGACGCCTTGGTCGTGCCGGAAGCGGACAGCTCGCGCAGATCGGGGTACCGCTCGAGCGGCTTGAACGGGTCCACTCCCGCGGGGGCGCACAGCAATACGTCCAGATCGCCCACCGTGTCCCGGCCGCGGCGATAGCTGCCGGCGATCTCCACCCGGCTGACGCCGGGGATCCCGGCCAGAAAGCGTCGCAGCGGCTCCGCGTATTGTGCCGCCACCGATAACGGCAGGCGCCTCGATCCCTCCGGCGCCGGGGCAACGGCGAGCGCCGCCTGCAGGCGGCCCCGCAGAGTGGGTCCGAAGCCCCGCAGCTTCTCGAGCCGGCCTGCGGCGAGCGCACGCTTCAGCTCCTCCCGGTTCTTCACGCGCAGCCCGGTCATGAGCGCCCGCACCCGCACCGGCCCCATGCCGGGCAGGCTGAGCAGCTGCCGCACGCCGGGGGGCACCTGGCGCCGCAGCTTGTCCAGCGCCCGCAGATGGCCGGTCTCCACGAGCTCGGTGATCTTCGCGGCGAGGTCCGCGCCGATCCCGGGCAGCGCATCGTATTCGCTCTCGCCCGCCATCTCGGCGAGCTCCCGGGGCAGACCGCGCACCACCTGTCCCGCCCGCCGGTAGGCGCGCACGCGGAAGGGGTTTTCTCCCTCGATCGCGAGCAGGTCCCCCATCTCGTCAAAAGCGTCGGCGACGTCTACGTTGTGGATGCTTGGGGGACGCGCGCTCATGACGGGATGTTGGGCCGGCGCGCGGCGGTGATCACTCCGTTCCTTTGACGACGAGGCTGCGTACAAGTACGTACGAACGCCGGCGCCGGCCTGCCGGGGGCGATTGCCAACAGTGCGTATGGCGCGGCCATGCCGCCTGCAACACCATCGCGGCGTTGCTTTCGGAGTCGTCCATGCCGAACAGACGCTATATCCGCTTTTTCGAGGAAATCTCCGCCGACGACGTGGCGAGCGTCGGCGGCAAGACCGCGTCGCTGGGTGAGATGTATCGCAAGCTCTCGCCGCAGGGGGTCAGGATCCCGAACGGCTTCGCGATCACCGCCGAGGCGTATCGCGAGGTGCTCGATCGGGCGGCGGCCTGGCAGCCGCTGCACGCGGCGCTGGACGGACTTCACGCCGACGACATGGAGGATCTCGCCCGGCGCGGCCGCCGCGCCCGCGAGATCGTCTATGGTGCCCCGCTCCCGGACGAGTTGCGCAGCGAGATTCTCGATGCCTATCGCGCGCTGCGCGCCGAGTACGGCCAGGAGGTGGCCGTGGCGGTGCGCAGCTCCGCGACCGCGGAGGACCTGCCCACGGCGAGCTTCGCGGGTCAGCAGGAGACGTTCCTCAACGTGCAGGGCCAGGCGTCTCTGGCCCTGGCCGTGCGGCGCTGCTTCGCCTCCCTGTTCACCGACCGCGCCATCCACTACCGCGCCACGCGCGGCATCGGGGCGGCCGGCATCGCGCTCTCCGTCGGCGTCCAGCG
>DASZYK010000070.1:0-3069 GCA_035545455.1 Steroidobacteraceae bacterium | reverse complement strand
CGATACTCGGATCAGGGCTGTGAGGCGACGCCCGAGACCGCGGGTCACGCCGCCGATGCCGTCGCTCTCGCCCAGGTCCTCTTCGGCGCCGGGTACCTCGAGACCCATCCGGTCGTCCTCGGAAACATCAACTCGAACTCCCCCCTCGTCTTCGACGGGCGGATGCTGGGCGCGCTGCGGCAGTTTGCCCGCCACAATCAGGGCACGATCGTGGTGCCGGCGATGCTCGCCGGGGCCATGGGTCCCGTGACGCCGGCCGGATGCATGGCCGAGCTCCTGGCCGAAGCGCTGTGCGGAATGGCGCTCACGCAGCTCGTGCGGCCGGGAGCGCCGGTGATCCTCGGCTCGTTCGTCGGCGCGATTTCCATGCGCACGGGGGCGCCGACCTTCGGCACGCCGGAGGCGACACAGATGATCTTCGCCACCGCGCAGCTCGCCCGGCGGCTCAAGGTCCCCTGCCGCAGCGGCGGATCGCTCTGCGCATCGAAGGTCGCCGATGCCCAGGCCGGCTACGAGAGCGCCCACACGCTGCTGCCCACCCTCCTCGCCGGCGTCAATCTCGTGACGCATGCGGCCGGGTGGCTGGAAGGCGGACTCGTCGCGAGCTACGAGAAGTTCGTGATGGACGCCGACCAGTGCGCCATGATGCAGAGCCTCGCGCAGGGCATGGACATGTCCGAGCGCGGCCAGGCGCTCGATGCCATCCGCGAGGTGGGCCCCGGAAGCCACTTCCTCGGCTGCGCGCACACGCAGGAGAACTTCGAGACGGCGTTCTATCAGTCGACGATCGCCGATTACTCCTCCTACGAGCAATGGTCGGAGGAAGGGCGCCTCACCGCGGAGCAGCGCGCCAACCGGGTATGGAAACGGATGCTGGCGGAGTACCAGGACCCCGGCATCGACCCCGCCCGCGACGAGGCCATGCTCGATTTCATCGCGCGCCGCAGGGCGGTGCTGACGGACGACATCACCGACGAGTGACGCGCGGCTCGCTCGCCCGGGCTGCCCGCGCCCGGTTCCCGCGCAGTAGCCACGGCGCGTTTTCTTGTTGTACGATCGCTCAACAACAAGAGCTCGCTCCCATGGCTCGCAATCCCCGCTACGACGTCCTGTTCGAGCCCGTGAGGATCGGCCCGGTGACCGCGCCGAACCGGTTCTATGCCGTGCCCCACGCAAGCGGCATGACGAACGCCATGCCGCGCATGCGCGCGGCGTTCCGCGAGACCAAGGCCGAGGGAGGCTGGGGCGTCGTGTGCACGGGCTACGTGTCCATCGACCCCGGATCGGATGACGCACCCCTGCCCTACGCCACGCTGTGGGATGACGATGACGTGCGCTCGCACGCCCTGATGACGGAAGCGGTTCACCGGCACGGAGCGCTGGCCGGCATCGAGCTCTGGCACGGGGGCGGCTGCGTCATGAACCGGCTCAATCGAACGCCATCCATGTCTCCGTCGGGAACGGGATGGATGCCGACGCACGTGAGCTACATGGGGAACCAGCGGCCCCGGGTCATGGAACGCGCGGACATTCGCGAGCTGCTCGCTGCGCAGAAGCGCGCCGCGGGCCGGGCGCGCAGCGCCGGATTCGACATTGTGTACGTCTACGCCGGCATGGGTTACCTGCCGTACGAGTTCCTGCTGCCCGAGTGGAATCAGCGCACGGACGCTTACGGCGGCAGCCTCGGCAATCGCGTGCGCATCGTCCGCGAGCTGCTCGAGGTCACGCGCGAGGCCGTCGGAGATCGATGCGCGGTCGCCCTGCGCATCAGTCTGGAGGAGCTTCGGGCCCGGCCCTGCGAGCACGCGCCATCGGAAGCGCACGAGGTCGTGCGGCTGCTCGCGGACCTGACGGACCTCTTCGACGTCAAGATGGATTCCGAGACGACCGACTGCGCCCCCTCGCGCTTCACGCCCGAGGGGAGCCACGAGCCGGTGATCGCCTTCGTCAAGTCGCTCACGGACAAGCCCGTCGTGGGCGTCGGCCGCTTCACCTCCCCGGATGCCATGGTCGGGCAGATCCGCCGCGGCGTGCTCGACCTGATCGGGGGCGCGCGGCCCTCGATCGCCGATCCGTTCCTACCGAGAAAGATCGATGAGGGACGTGAGGAGGACATCCGCGAGTGCATCGGCTGCAACATCTGCATCTCGAGCTGGCACGATGGCGTGCCGGTGCGCTGCACCCAGAATCCGGCCATCGGCGAAGAGTGGCGCCGGGGGTGGCATCCGGAGCGCATCGCGCCTGCGCCGCAGCGCGGCTCCACGGTGCTCGTGGTGGGCGCCGGCCCCGCGGGCCTCGAGTGCGCGCTGACGCTCGGCCGCCGCGGCTACGAGGTCGCCCTTGCCGAGGCCGAGGGCGAGCTCGGCGGCCGGCTGCGCTTCGAGACACGCCTGCCGGGGCTCGCCGCGTGGTCACGCGTTCTCGACTGGCGGCGCGGCCAGTTGCAGCGGCTGGCGAACGTGAGCGTGTACCGGAGCAATCGCCTCGGCGCCGATGACATCCTCGAATTGCAGCCGGCGCACGTGGTGCTGGCCACGGGCTCGCGCTGGACACGGTTGCTGTACTCGCCGCTCGAGGTGCCCGCCGGCACTCTGGACGGCCCCAACGTCTACACGCCCGATGACGTGGCGGCCGGCGTGCGGCTCGAGGATCCCGTGGTCGTGTTCGATTTCGACAACTACTACATGGGCTCCGCCCTCGCCGAGCATCTGGCAAAGGGCGGCCGGACCGTGAGCTACGTGACGCCCTCGGGATACGTTTCGGCCTGGGGCGTCATGACCAACGAGCAGCCGCAGACCTACCGCGCCCTCGCCGCGGCGGGTGTCGAGCGGCACACGCTCGCGCGGGTCGAGTCCTTCGCAAGCGGTGAGCTGACGCTCGTCGACGTATTTACCTCCGCGCGCCGGCGGGTGCCCTGCGGGTCTCTGGTGATCGTCGGCGCACGCTTGCCGAATGACGTCATCTATCAGTCGCTGACGGCCCGACGCGAAGAGCTCGTCACGGCCGGCATCGCCTCGGTCACGCGGGTGGGCGATGCGCTCGCGCCTGGCGCCATCGCACATGCCGTCT
>DASZYK010000069.1:0-16637 GCA_035545455.1 Steroidobacteraceae bacterium | reverse complement strand
ACTAGCGTCTTCGCCAAGGTCAAAGGCTGCGACAGCGAGGTGTTCTTCGGCGGCGACCTGGCGGGTATCGATCGAAAGCTGAGCTACATCAAGGGAACGCTGGGCGCCGACATCATCTACCTGAATCCGATCTTCAACTCCCCGACCAACCACAAGTACGACACCCAGAACTACTACGAGATCGATCCCGCCTTCGGCACCGGCGCGACCCTCGAGCGGCTCATCGCGGACATTCACAGCAGCGCCAACGGCCCGCGAGGTTACATCGTCCTCGACGGTGTGTTCAATCACAGCGGCGACAGCAACTGCTGGTTCGGCAAGCAGACCTATGGCTCCGTCTCCTGCGCCCTGCCTGGAGCCTACCGGTCGCAGTCGAGTCCCTGGTACGGTTACTACACCTTCCAGTCCTGGCCGAACTCCTATTCCTCCTTTTACGGCTTCGGCGGGATGCCGAAGCTCGATTACGGCGCGAGCGGCTCGGCGGTGCGCAACCAGATCTACGGCACGGCCTCTTCGGTCATGCAGACCTACCTCTTGCCTCCCTTGAGCATCGACGGCTGGCGGCTCGACACCGCGCAGAACCTCGACGCGGGCGGCAAGTACGGCAGCGACGCCACGAACCACCAGATCATGCGGGAGATGCGCAAGGCGGTGCTGTCGGTGAATCCGAACGCCGAGATCCTCGGCGAGTACTGGCAGGACGCCGCGGCATGGCTCGACGACGGCGCGCAGTGGGACGGCGCCATGAACTACAACGGCTTCACCATTCCGGTTTCCGAGTGGATCTGCGGCGAGGACGAGAAGGGCAGGAGCGCCTCGATCGGCGCGAGCGCACTCGACCGCTGGCTGCGCGCGAGCCGCGCCGACCTGCCCGTCGATGTCCAGGAAACCATGACCAACGAGCTCGGGACGCACGATACCGCGCGCTATGCGACCCGTTGTGGCGGCGACATCCGCAAGACCTATCTGGGACTCATCTTCCAGTTCACCTACGTCGGCACCCCCGCAATCTACTACGGAGACGAGTACGGCATGCAGGGTGGAAACGATCCGGACGACCGGCGGACCTTCGACTGGTCGCGGGCGAGCAGCAGAAACACCGCCGTAGCGCTTACGCACGGGCTCGCCACGATCCGCGATCGGTATCCGGCACTGCGCACCGGGTCGTATATGACGCTGCTGGCGGACGATGCTCGCCATATTTACGCGTTTGGCCGATTTGACGCGCATCACCGCATCGCCGTCGTGCTCAACGACTCGAGCGGCGCCCGGAGCGTGACCATTCCCGCCTGGCAGTTGAGCATGGCCAACGGCTCGGGCGCGACGGATTTGCTGACGGGCGGCACGTACCGGGTCAGAAACGGCAACCTCACGGTGCGCGTCAAAGGGCACTACGGCGCCATCCTCGAGCAGTAGCAGCGCTGCAACATTGCTCCACGCGCCGCGGCGGCGGCCTCGGCATGCGAGTTGGAGCGGCCGCGCTTTCCCGAGATGACATATGCCCGCAGCGCGCACTTCCATCAGCGCGCCTGAAGCGGCGAATGCGATGAATACGTATGCGGACTGTTGCCAGGACCGCGAGCCGCGTCGCATTCTGAGCCAAGAGCCGGTGCACCGCTCGGCTGTCCAAGGCGTGAGACAGTCGCGCCGGCCTCATCGAGCGGACGCCAATTGTGCCTTCGGGAGCCTGCCCATGGCCGGACGAAGAAGCCTTGCGCGCGTGTTTGGATCACGGATCGCGATGAAGGACCGTAGCCCTCGCGGCCGCCGCCACGAATGAAGCGTCGCATGCGACCGGCCCGGGGGCCCGGGCCGGGCATGCCCGCGAAGGGAGACATCCGGACTGACCGGAGATGAGCCGCCGGATCGAGCGGCCTGTGCCCAACCATGACGATCGGGCGGGAGAGCCGAAGGACGGCGAACATCGAGGAGTCAACCGATGATTCGTCAAGACCAGCATCAGAGCAGCCGGTGGCTGCAACGAGCGCCATTGCTCATGTGTATCCTCCTGGGCGGGGCGCTGCTGTGCGGCGCCGGCCGTGCCCGGGCCTGCACCAATGACAACAATGTGGAATGGAGCTACCTGTTCTCGGACCAGGGACCGATGTTCGACAGCAATCCGGAGCCCAGCGCGACGCAGTCCGTGACGGTGACGTTGCGCACCTGCAAGGGGGACATCACCAGCGCCAACGTCAAGTACTATGACAGCGGCGACAGCTCCTTCCATTGGGTATCCATGGTCTGGGTGTCCAACGATCCGACGGGCACGTTCGACTACTGGTCGGGCACCATTCCCGCCAGCAGTTCCGAGAAGTACTACCGCTTCCAGATCAATGACGGCTCGGCCACTGCATGGCTCAACGCAGCCGGGATCTCATCCAGCGAGCCCTCCTCGGGCGACTTCTTCGTCATCCCGGGCTTCAAGACGCCGGACTGGATGAAGAACGGAGTGGTGTACCAGATCTTCCCCGATCGCTTCTACAATGGCGACGCCTCCAACGACATCGCCAATGGGGCATTCACGTACGGCGGCTGTGCGACCGAGCAGCATGCGTGGGGCACGAGCGTCCTGTCCAACACTGATCCCACCAATTGCAACAGCGAGGTGTTCTTCGGCGGCGATCTGGCGGGGATCGACCAGAAGCTGAGCTACATCAAGCAGACGCTGGGCGCGGACATCATTTATCTCACTCCCATCTTCAGATCCCCCACCGTCCACAAGTACGACACTCAGGACTACTACACCATCGACCCGGCCTTCGGCACGAGCTCCACGCTGCAGACGCTGATCGCCGACATCCACAAGAGCACCAACGGCCCCAGGGGCTACATCATTCTCGACGGCGTGTTCAACCACAGCGGCGACAGCAACTGCTGGTTCCAGAAGCAGCTCTACGGCAACATCACCTGTTCCTACCAGGGCGCTTACCAGTCGCAGTCGAGTCCTTACTACAGTTACTACACCTTCCAGAGCTGGCCCGGCACTTACTCGTCCTTCTTCGGCTTCGGCGGCATGCCGAAGCTCGATTATGGCGCGAGCGGCTCGGCGGTGCGCAACCAGATCTACGGCAGCTCCTCTTCGGTCGTGAAGACCTACCTCTCCTCGCCCTATGGCATCGACGGCTGGCGCCTGGACTTTCCGCAGGCGCTCGATTCCGGCGGTAACGGCGGCAGCGACGCCACCAACCATCAGATCACGCAGGAATTGCGCTCGGCGGTCAAATCCGTCAACTCGAATGCCGACATTCTCGGCGAGTACTGGGGCGACCCCTCCCCGTGGCTCGATGACGGCACGGAGTGGGACGGGGTCATGAACTACAACGGCTTCACTCAGCCGGTGTCGGAATGGATCTGCGGCGTGGACTACCACGGCAACGCCGGCTCGATCGATGAGAGCTCGCTCGACAGCTGGCTGCTCGGCACCCGCGCGGACCTTCCGATCAACGCGCAGGAGGTCTCGACCCTCGAGCTCGGCTCGCACGACACGGAGCGGTTCGCGACGCGCTGCGGCGCCGATATCTGGAAGACCTATCTCGGGCTCATCTTCCAGTTCACCTACGTCGGCACGCCCACCATATACTACGGAGACGAGTACGGTGAGCAGGGCGGCAACGATCCGGACAACCGCCGCACCTTCGACTGGACGCAAGCGAATACCGGCAATTCGGCCGTGGCGCTGACGCAGAAGCTGATCTCGATCCGCAACCAGTATCCCGAGCTGCGGACGGGCTCATACAAGACTCTGCTGGTGGACACGACCAACCACATCTACGCGTTCGGACGCTGGGATGCCAGTCATCGGATCGCGGTGGTGCTCAACAACACCCCCAACACGGAGACCGTGACGATCCCCGCGTGGCAGTTGAGCATGGTCAATGGATCCTGGGTGACGGACCTGCTCACGACCACCACGTACCAGGTGACCAATGGCAATCTCACCGTGACCGTCCAGGGACACTACGGCGCGATCCTCGAGCAATAGGGAGAGTGGGACCGGTACTCACCGGAACGGCCGCCCCGGTCGAAGGATCGGGGCGGCCGTGCTTATACTAGGCTGGTGGCCATGGCATTGCGCGCGTGAGTCAGATCGATGCTCGTCGGAGCTGCCGCCGCCGGATGATGGTCGGAGCGGTGGCGCTTTGCGCGCTCGTGCAAGCGGGGGTCCCCCGGGCGGGCGCGCCCGAGGCTCCGGACTCGCCGGCGCCGGCAGCCGCTGCCCCTTGGCACGACAGCCTCTCGTGGCGCGGCCAGGAAGCGCGGGTCAGCGTCCGGCTCGACGGCAAATACGTTCTCCACTCCCCGGCCGGGGAGCGGGTGATCGCGGCGCAGCGCTGGCGCGTGCGGACGGCGAGCCCGCTGTTCGATGCGCTCTTCGCGATGGCGCAGGAGGACTTGGGCAAGGACTCGGTCGATGCCATCAGGGATGCGGCATTCGACTACGGCCGACCCATCGCGTGCCGCTGCTTCATCGCAGGCAAGGAGTGGCCGTTCGTCTGGACCCGCGACGTCTCGTACTCGATCGACCTCGGACTGTGGCGGTTCGATGCGGCGCGCGCTCGCGAGTCGCTTCTCTTCAAGCTCTCGCGGCCGCGGGCCGGCCCCGCGCCCCATGGTCTCTACGTGATGCAGGACACGGGGTCGGGAGGCAGTTGGCCGATCAGTACCGACCGCGTCGTCTGGTTCCTGGGCGCGCGCCATCTGCTCGATGAGCGCGCCTTTGCGGACAAGGTTTTCGAGGCGCTGACCGACACGCTCGCCCAGGACCGGCGCTACAGCTTCGATCCCCGGATCGGCCTGTACCGCGGCGAAACGTCCTTCCTGGACTGGCGCGAGCAGTCCTACCCCGTCTGGACCGCGCACGATGTCGTATTCATCGCGCAATCGTTCGCGCTCTCGACCAACGTTCTGCACTACCAGGCGCTGCAGCTTGCCGCCTCGATGGCGCGGGAGCGCGCACGAGAGGCCGCTGCGGCCGGCTACACGCGACAGGCGATCGCGCTCAGGCAGGCCATCAACAGCCGCTTCTGGAGGCCGGACCGCGGCCTCTACATGAGCTACATCGGCGGGCCGGTCGATCCGGAGCCCTTCGATGCCTACGATCTCCTCGGCCTCGACCTGGCCATCACGAGCGGCGTGGCGGACCCGCAGCGGGCGATCGAGTCACTGGAGCACTATCCTGCCTGGCCCGCGGGCAGTCCCGTGATCTGGCCCGAGAAGCGCGACCAGCCGATCTACCACAACCGGGCCATCTGGCCATTCGTGAGCGAGTACACCCTGCGGGCGGCCCGGCGGATCGGCGATCCTTCCCTGATCGCGCTCGAGGTACGCTCCCTCATGCGGGGGGCGGCGCTGAATGCGTCCAATATGGAGAATTATTCGCTGCTCTCGCAGTCGACGCACGTGGCCGGCAGGCTCGGCGGACCGGTGGTGGATTCGCGGCGGCAGCTCTGGTCCGTCGCAGGTTACCTGGACATGGTGCTGCGCGGCGTGTTCGGGCTCGAGGATGATGGCCGCATCGCGCCGGAGCTTCCCGCATCGCTGCTGCCGATGCTGTTCGGGTCCGCGCAGCGGATCACACTCCATCTGGATGGGCGCGAGATCGTCCTCGACCGTCCGGCAAGTGCCGAAGGTCCGCTGCTGGTTGCGGGAAACGTCCAGCACCGGGGCGATACGACCGAAGTGCAGCTCGTATCTGCCGCGGCCCGGGCCGCGCCGCCGCCCATGAGCGCGCCGATGTATCCGGGCGCGCCGCAACCCGCGCCGCGGCTCGTCGGCGCAGCCGCGCTCGGACCGGTTGCCCGCGTGGACGGCGCCTGGCCGAGACACTGGACGGCGCCGCGCCGCGGCGAGTACCTGGTCTGGCTCCGTTACTCCAATCCTCACGGGCCGATCAACACCGGCATCACCGCGGCGGTGAAGCGGCTCGAAGTCCGCTGTGCCGGCAATCCGCGCCAGATCCTGCCCGTGGTGATGCCCCAGAGCGAAGGCTGGCAAGCCTCCACGACGGCTCGCTTCACCGCCGAAGCCGGTGCATCGTGCGCCTTCTCGCTGCTGCAGGGCTTCAACATGAGCGACCTCGCGCAATTCGCGCGCTACACCGCCGCTCCATTCCCGCCGGCCGGCAAGAGAAGCCACGGCGCATCGAGGCATCCGGCGCGGCCCAGGCCGATGGCCAATGGCGGCGTCACGGGCCCGCTCAACAGCGCGCGCCTGGGCGCACTTCGCATTGCGCCGATCGCGACGGATGGGAGTGTACGGTGACCCCGAAGCCCGAGCTGTCGTTCCGGCAGATCTGGAACATGTGCGTCGGCTTCCTCGGCATTCAGTTCGCCTTCGCGCTGCAGAACGCCGATGTCAGCCGCATCTTTCAGACTCTCGGCGCGAACTTGCGGGAGATTCCCATCCTCTGGGTGGCGGCGCCGCTCTCTGGCCTGATCGTGCAGCCGATCATCGGCTACGCGTCCGACCACACCTGGACGCGGCTCGGGAGGCGGCGCCCATACTTCCTTGGCGGCGCGCTGCTCACGACCGTGGCGCTCCTGTGGATGCCGGACGCATCGACGCTCTGGGTGGCGGCCGTGATGCTGTGGCTCATGGACGCCTCGATCAACGTCTCCATGGAGCCGTTCCGGGCCTTCGTCGGGGATCAGCTGCCCGACTCCCAGCGGCCGCTTGGCTTCGCGCTGCAGAGCTTCTTCATCGGCATCGGTGCCGTGCTCGCGTCGATGCTGCCATGGGCATTCGCCAAGCTGGGCGTGCCAAATGTTGCGCCCGCCGGGCAGATTCCGGCGACGGTGCGCGCCGCGTTCTACGTCGGCGCCGGGGTGTTGTTCTGCGCCATGCTATGGACCGTGGTGAGCACTCGTGAATATGCGCCCGAGCGCCTGCTGAGCTTCGCGCGCAAAAGCCCGGTCCTCCCGCTCAGTAACGTGTCCCGTGCCTGGCGGCCCGGTCTCGTCATGCTGGTCGCCGGAGGACTCGGAGTACTGATGATCCGACGGCTCTCGCTGGAGCCGGAGCTCTATCTCCTGGCAGGGGGGCTGATCCTGTTCGGGGCACTGTACGCCTGGCTGAGCAGGACCGGCAGCCACGGCATGATGCGTCAGGTGATGAGCGACCTCTACGGGATGCCCGGCGCGATGCGCCGGCTGGCGTGGGTGCAGTTCTTCTCGTGGTTCGCGCTCTTCGCCATGTGGATCTACACCACGCCAACGGTGACTTCGGTGCAGTTCGGCAGCAGCGACCCCGGCTCACTCGCCTACAACACCGGCGCCAACTGGGTGGGTGTGCTGTTCGCCGCGGGCAACTGCTTCCTCATCGCAGGCGCGGTGGTCATTCCCATCATGGTGCGCCTGCTCGGCCTGCGCTGGAGCCATCTCGTCAATCTGGCGGCGGGCGGGCTGGGTCTCGCATCGTTCGCCTGGGTCCGCAGCCCGGAGTGGCTGCTCCTCTCCATGGCCGGCGTGGGCTTCGCGTCCGCATCGATCCAGTCCCTGCCCTACACGCTCCTCTCGGACAATCTGCCGGCCGAGAAGATGGGTGTCTACATGGGCATCTTCAACTTCTTCATCGTGATTCCGCAGATGCTGGCGGCCAGCGTGCTGGGCGCTCTGGTGCACGCCCTCTTCGGTGACCGGCCGGCGTTCGGGCTCGTGCTGGGTGGCATCAGCATGCTGATAGGCGGCCTCTGCACCCTGAGGGTCGAGGAGCCGCGGGCGGCGGAGGCGGTCTCGCCGTCCGCGGTCGGCGCGGGAGGAGCCTGAGCTTTCAGGGCCTCGAAGACGCGCATCGCGTTTTCAACGGGACGGCACCGCACGGGCGCCGCAGGGCCTGAGCGCGGCCGGGCAGCCTGCTTAGCCCGCCGGGGCCGCTTCCGGTATGCTCGCCGCCATGCTCATCGAGCGTATCTGGTCGGCCAACCCCTACCGTAACTTCCACTATCTCGTCGCCTGCCCGGAAACCGGCGAGGCGCTGGCGATCGATCCGCTCGAGTGGCGGCTGTGCCTCGATGCGGCGCGCGCCCGCGGCTGGAACATCACGCAGATCCTCAATACCCATGAGCACCGGGACCACACGGGGGGGAACGCGGGTCTGGTCGGCGCCACGGGAGCCAAAGTCCTGGCGCACGCGGGCGCCGCGAGCCGGATCGGCGGCGTCGACCGCGGGCTGAGCAAGGGCGACGTCGTCCGCGTCGGGCGCACGGCGGAGCTCGAGTGTCTCGACACCCCAGGGCACACCATGGCGCACATCTGTCTGCTCGCCGCAGGCGAGCAGCCGGCGCTCTTCTGCGGCGATACGCTCTTC
This sequence comes from Steroidobacteraceae bacterium, assembly GCA_035545455.1. Lineage (GTDB taxonomy): Bacteria > Pseudomonadota > Gammaproteobacteria > Steroidobacterales > Steroidobacteraceae > 13-2-20CM-66-19. The sequence continues at coordinate 8,333 of DASZYK010000069.1, read as the reverse complement.
AATGCGGGCGCGGGCAATTGCCACAACGGCGGGCATCCGCAACAGCTCTACGACACCTTCGTGACGCAACTTGCGCGGCTGCCGGAGCAGACCCGAGTCTTTCCCGGACACGAATACCTCGCGCGCAACCTGGAATTCACGCTCGACCGGGAGCCGGACAACATCGCGGCGCGGAATTTGCTCGAGAGAGCGCGCGCGCAGCCCCCGGCTTCGATGCCGATCACGACGCTGGGCGAGGAAAAGCAAATCAACACGTTCTTCCGCCTGCAGAATCCGACGGTGATTGCGCGTCTGCGCGAAGCGTTCCCGGATATCGGCGATGAGCCCGATGCCCGCACCGTGTTCCTGAAGCTGCGGGAGTTGCGAAACAAGTGGTGAGCGGGCCGTCGGCGCGCGTCCTGTACGTCGACGACGAGCCGACGCTGGTATTCCTGATCACCAGAGCCCTGCGGAAGCTCGGGATCACGGCGGTCGGCTACGCCAGCGCCGAGGAGGCGCTGGCGGCGTTCGGGCGGGAGCCCCAGGCCTTCACTCTCGTCCTGACGGACCTCACCATGCCCGGAAGCATGAGCGGTCTCGAGCTGGCGCAGGCCGTGCTCGCCATCCGTCCCGATGCCGTGGTCGCGATCGCGAGCGGCCGCATCGATCCGGCCGATGCGCAGCGCGCGGCGGAAGTCGGCGTGCGCACCATGATAGAGAAGCCGGGCAAGGTGGCCGAGATGGCCCAGCTCGTGAGCAGTCTGCTGCGCGACCTCTGATCCTGACTGGACGCATGGTCTACTCCGCTTTTTACCGCCGCAGCTTTCTTCTCGCGACCGCCGCGGTCCTGGCCTGGCTGCTGCTCGAGGTGCTGGCGCCGCTCGAAGGCGCGCTCGGCTGGGCGGTGGTGCTGGCTTTCCTCCTGTATCCGCTGCACGAGCGGCTCTCGCGGCGTCTCAAGGGCCGCGACATGCTCTCCGCCGGGATCATCACCGGCCTGACGCCCTTCCTCGTGCTGGCGCCCCTGTCGGTTCTCGGAGTGGTGTTCGCGGGGCAGGTCGCCAATCTGGTCGGCTACCTCCGCGGACGGACTTTCCTCGGCTATCCGCAGCTTCTCTCACGGCTGGAAGGCTATCCGCTGCTCGGCGACGCCCTGCGCTGGTCGAGCGCCAACTTCCCGGTGAGCGCGGCGCAGATACAGGAGTGGGTCACCGGTGAGATGCAGGCGCTCCTGAAGTCCGCCGCCGCCGCCGGCGGCAGTCTCGCGCTCGGCGTCTTCGGCACGGTGGTCGGCTTCTTCATGATGCTCTTCCTGCTCTTTTTCCTGTTGCGGGACGGGCGCGCCATTCTCGAGCACCTGACGCGGCTGATCCCGCTCGAGGCGGGGCGGCGCGAGCGGCTGCTCGAGTATCTGGCGCAGGTGACGCGCGCCGTGGTGTTCGGCTCGACCGCGACCGCGCTCATCCAGGGGATCTTCGTCGCGGTGGGATTCGCTCTGGCCGGCCTGCCCTCGCCGGTCGTATTCGGCGTGGTGGCGACCATCGCCGCCTTGCTGCCGGCGGGGGCCGCCGTCGTGCTGGCGCCGGCGGTGCTCTACCTCGCGGTGGGCGGCCACTGGCTCGCGGCGCTCTTCCTGGCCCTCTGGAGCGGCCTGCTCGCAGTGGTGGAGAACGTGGCGCGGCCGCTCCTCACCGCGCACCGCGCGCATGTGTCGACCCTCGCGGTCTTCGTCGGGGCGGTGGGCGGTGTATCGGCCTTCGGCGTGCTGGGGCTCATCATCGGGCCGGTTCTGCTCAGCTTCGTGGTGGCCCTGGTCAGGTTCACGACCGAGGTACGCGGCGCGCGCATCCCGTAAAATGCGCGCCTCATGGACTTAAGCCCCATCCTCAATCCCCTGAACGAGGCCCAGCGCGCCGCGGTCTCGGCCCCGCTGGTACCGGTACTGGTGCTCGCCGGCGCGGGCAGCGGCAAGACCCGCGTGCTCACCCACCGCATAGCCTGGCTCATCCAGGCTGAGCACGCCTCGCCCTACTCGATCCTCGCGGTGACCTTCACCAACAAAGCGGCCGGAGAAATGCGCGGCCGGGTGGAGCAGATCCTCGGCGCCCCGCCCGGGGTGCTGTGGATCGGGACCTTTCACGGCATCGCTCACCGGCTGCTGCGCCTGCACTGGCGGGAAGCGGGACTCACGCAGGGCTTCCAGATCCTCGATTCGGACGACCAGCAGCGCCTGGTGAAGCGGATCATCCGGGCCAATGACCTCGACGAGTCCCGCTGGGAGCCTAGAGCAGTACAGGGGTTCATCAACTCGAACAAGGACGAGGGCCGCCGGCCGAAGGACCTGAAGGCCGGCAACGATCCGACCCGCGCGCAGATGATCCGGCTCTACGGCCTCTACGAGGAGGCCTGTGCGCGCGCCGGCGTGGTCGACTTCGCGGAGCTGCTGCTGCGGGCGTACGAGCTCTGGCGTGATAACCCGGAGCTGCTGGCACATTATCGCCAGCGCTTTCGCCACGTGCTGGTGGACGAGTTCCAGGACACCAACTCCATCCAGTACGCATGGCTGCGCCTCATCGCGGGGCCCGAAGGGCATCCGTTCGTGGTCGGTGATGACGATCAGTCGGTCTACGGCTGGCGCGGCGCGCGCGTGGAGAATCTGCAGCAGTTCCGCCGCGACTATGCCCACGCGAAGCTGTACCGGCTGGAGCAGAACTATCGCTCGACCGCGGCGATTCTCGCCGCCGCCAACGGACTCATCGCCCACAACTCCGGCCGGGTGGGAAAGACGCTGTGGACGAATGGCGAGCCCGGCCTGCCCATTCAGCTCTATGCGGCGTTCAACGAGCGCGACGAGGCGGAGTTCGTCGCGCGGCGCGTCGCTGACTATGTCGCCGGCGGATTCCGGCGCAGCGACATCGGCGTCCTCTACCGATCAAATGCCCAGTCGCGCGCGTTCGAGGAAGCCTTCATCGCCGCGCGGATTCCGTACAGAGTCTACGGCGGCCTGAGGTTCTTCGAGCGCGCGGAAATCAAGGACGCGCTCGCTTATCTGAGGCTGCTGGTGAATCGAGACGACGACGCTGCGTACGAGCGGGTGGTGAATCTCCCCACGCGCGGCATCGGCGAGCGCACGGTCGAGACGCTGCGCGCGGAGGCGAGGGCCTCCGGCGTCTCGCTGTGGAAGGCGGCCATGGCGCGCGTCGAGGCGGAGCAGGGCGGCAGGACCGCGAATGCCCTCCGCGGCTTCCGGGACCTCATCGACCGGCTGGCGCAGGAGACCGTCGGATTGCCACTGCACGAGCAGATCGATCACGTCGTAAACCGGAGCGGGCTCATCGAGCACCACGGCCGTGAGAGGTCCGGTCAGGACTCGCGCGCCGAGGCGCGGGGAGAGCTGGCGCGCAGCGAGGCCCGGCTCGAGAACCTGGCAGAGCTGGTGAGCGCCGCCCGCAGCTTCGCCGCCGAGAGCAGCGACCTCGAGCTGCCGCCGCTCGAGGCGTTCCTCGCCCACGCGGCGCTGGAGTCCGGCGAGAGACAGTCGGACGCCGGTGAGGACGGCGTGCAGATGATGACGCTGCACATGGCGAAAGGCCTCGAGTTCATGTTCGTATTCCTGTGCGGCATGGAGGAAGGGCTCTTCCCTCACAACCGCTGCATGTCGGATCTCGGGGCCCTCGAGGAGGAGCGCCGCCTCTGCTACGTGGGCATGACGCGCGCCATGAAGCATCTTTATCTCACGTACGCCGAGCAGCGGCGCCTCCACGGCATGGACACGCATCCTGCCCCGTCCCGCTTCATCAAGGAGGTGCCGGAGGACATCGTCGCGGAGGTCAGGCCGCGCGTGCAGATCGCTCGCGCCTTCACCAGCTCCCGGCTGCGGCGCGAGCAGCCCTCGGCCCCGGCGATCAGGTTCCGGTCCGAGGAAGCTCCGCCGCCGGGAATGCGCCTCGGTGCCCGGGTGCGGCACGGCAAATTCGGCGAGGGCGTGGTGCTGAACGTCGAGGGCAGCGGCCCGCATGCCCGGGTGCAGGTGAGCTTCGAGCAGCAGGGCACCAAATGGCTCATGATGCAGTATGCCAACCTCGAGCCGCTTTGATGGCGCTGGATCCGGGCTTTGCGCTGTACAGTCCCTGCTTCGCGCAAAGCTCCGGGGTGTCCATCCGTGGACACCCGTGCGACGCATGCGTCGCACCCTGCCCGGCCCAGCGCTGCTTTGGGCAAAAAGCGCGGTTTTTGCCCAAAGCTCCGCCACCTGCGGCGGCGGGGCACATTGCGCTGCGCAATCCTGCTTCGCGCAAGCCCGGTGTGTCCATCCATGGACACCCGCTCGGCGGAGCGAAGCGATGCTTCGCCGAAAGGCACCGCCTCGCCCCTGTGCCTGGGAAAGAGCCTTGGGCGTGATTGAGGCATGAAGATACTCATTCTCGGCGCCGGGCAGGTCGGGCGCACCGTCGCCCGGCACCTCTCGCGGGAGGAAGCCAACGAGGTCACGGTCGTCGACGTGAACGAGGATGTGCTGCGCGACCTGCAGGACCGGCTCGACGTCCATACGGTCGTCGGCAACGCGGCTTACCCGCCGGTTCTGGAGGCGGCCGGCGCGGCCGAGGCGGAGATCATCGTCGCCCTGACCAACAGCGACGAAGTCAACATGATGGCGTGCGAGGTGGCGTTCACGCTGTTCCGTACGCCGACCAAGATCGCCCGCATCCGCTCGGCGGAATACACCCAGCGGCCGGAGCTCTTCAGCGAGCAGGCCATTGCGGTCGATGTGTTCATCAGCCCGGAGCAGCTCGTCACCGAATACATCGAGCGGCTGATCCGCCACCCCGGCGCGCTGCAGGTGCTCGACTTCGCGGCCGGCAAGGTGCGCCTCGTGGGCGTGCGCGCCGTCAGCGGCGGCCTGCTGGTAGGCCATTGCCTGCGGGAGCTGCCGGAGCATCTGGCGCGCATGGAGGCGCGGGTGGTCGCCATCTACCGCCGCGGCCGCAGCATTGCCCCGGAGGGCGCGACGATCATCGAGGAGGGCGACGAGGTCTTCTTTCTGGCGGCGCGCGACGACATCCGGCGGATGATCGGCGAGCTGCGCAAGGAGGACAGCCGGGTCCGGCGCATCGTCATCGCGGGCGGCGGCAACATCGGCTTTCGCCTGGCCCGCTCGCTGGAGAAGACGAGCCAGGTGAAGCTCATCGAGCGCGACGTGCGGCGCGCGCGGCGGGTGTCGGAGCTGCTGGAGAATACCATCGTGCTCGCCGGCGACGCCGCCGACGAGGAGCTGCTGATCGAGGAGAACATCGACAGCGCCGACGTGTTCGCCGCGCTGACCAACTCCGAGGAGGCGAACATCCTGTCTGCCATGCTCGCCAAGCGGCTCGGCGCGCACAAGGTGATGGCGCTCATCAACAAGCCCTCCTACGCCGATCTCATCGAGAGCGGCAGCATCGACGTGGCCATCTCGCCCCAGAGCATCACCATCGGCTCGCTGCTCGCGCACGTGCGGCGGGGCGATGTGGTGCGGGTGCACTCACTGCGGCGCGGCGCGGCCGAGGCGCTCGAGGCGATCGCGCACGGCGATGAGCACAGCTCGCGGGTGGTCGGCAGGACGGTTTGCGAGATCCCGCTGCCGGAGGGCTCGTCCATCGGCGCGATCGTGCGCGGCGAGCAGGTGATCATGGCGCATCACGACACGTTCGTGCAGTCGGGAGACCACGTGATCCTCTTCCTCTCGGACCGTCGCCACATCGAGGCGGTCGAGCGGCTCTTCATGCGCGCCGTGGGCCAGTGAAGCCGGACTAGTCAGGTCGCAGCCCCTTGCTCGGCATCGCGCATCTCCTCGGGATCATTCTCGCCGCCTTCGGCCTCGCCTACATCCTGCCGGTCGGCTGCTCGCTCGCCACGGGCGACGGGCTCTGGCCGCAGTTCCTGCTGGCGGCCGGGATCACCGTCGCCGCCGGCGCGGCGCTCGCCGGAGCCACATTCCGGCACCGCCGGGAGCTGAAGGCGCGCGACGGATTCCTGCTCGTGACGCTCGGCTGGGTCCTGCTGGCCGCGTCCGCCACGCTGCCTCTGCTCCTGGCGCTGCCGGGACTGACCTTCACGCGCGCATTCTTCGAGACGATGTCGGGGCTCACGACCACGGGCTCGACGGTGCTCGACGGGCTCGATTCGCTGGCGCCGTCGATCAATTTCTGGCGGCATTCCCTCATCTGGCTGGGCGGTCTCGCGGTCATCGTGGTCGCGGTCGGAGTGATGCCGCTCCTCGGCGTGGGCGGCATGCAGCTCTCGAAGGCCGAGGCGCCCGGCCCCGTGAAGGACGAGAAGCTCGCGCCGCGCATCACGGAGACGGCCCGCTCGCTGTGGCTGGTGTACGCGCTGCTCACGCTGAGCGGCATCCTGGCGCTGCGGCTGTGCGGCATGACCTGGCTGGATGCGATCTGCCACGCGTTCTCCGCGGTCTCACTCGGCGGATTTTCCACTCACGACGCCGGCGTCGGCTACTTCCACTCCGGCGCCGTCGAGCTCGTGCTGATCGTGCTGATGGCTATCGCGTCGCTCAACTTCGCGCGGCACTTCGCGGCGCTGCGGCGGCTGTCGTTCAAGCCGTACCGCCACGATCCGGAAGTCAAGGCGGCCGCCATTCTGGTCGGCGCCAGCGTGGTGTTCATCGCGGGGCTGCTGACGTGGCACGGCGTCTATCCGACCTTCGACACGTCGCTCCGATACGCCGCATTCAATGTCGTGTCGCTGGCGACGACCACCGGCTGGGTGACGGTGGGGGCCGCGGGCTTCACGACGTGGCCCGTGTTCGCGCCGATCTGGATGCTCTTTCTCTCCGGCATCGCCTGCAGCACGGGATCGGCGGGCAGCGGCATCAAGATGTTCCGCACGCTCGTGCTCGCGCGCCAGGCCGGGCGCGAGCTGAAGCTCCTCGTGCATCCGAGCGCCATGGCGCCGGTGCGGGTGGGGGGCAGGCCGGTGCCGGAACGCGCCGCTGATGCGGTGCTGGCATTCATCTTCCTCTATTTCATGACCGTCTCGCTCCTCACGTTCGCGATGCTGCTCACGGGGATGAGGTTCGGTTGGGCCTTCCGCGTCGTGGTCGCGACCATCAACAACACGGCATTCGGGCTTCCCGGCCAGGGTGCCTGGAACCTGCACGCGCTGACGCCTCTGCAGACCTGGATCTGCACGGCGGCCATGCTGCTCGGACGCCTGGAGATCTTCAGCGTGATCGTGTTGTTTACCAGGACCTTCTGGAGGAAGTAGCGCTACCGCGCCGCGCCCCGCAGCCCCAGATCCTTGCTGTAGGTGACGTTCATGATGTTGCCGTACCAGCCCGTGACGCGCGGCTTGACGAGGTGCTTGCTCACGTAGAAGTAGATCGGGATCACCGGCTGATCGCGCAGCATGACGCTCTCCGCCTGCTCCAGGAGCGCGCGGCGCTTCCCGGGGTCGACCTCGGCGGCGGCACGGTCGACGAGGCCGTCGTAGACGGAGTCGTGATAGTGGGTGAGGTTGATGCCGAAGTCGCTCTTGAAGTACTGGGCGAACGTGTAGGCGTCGTTGTAATCGCCGATCCAGCTGGAGCGGAACATCTGCACGTCGCCGCGGTCGATGTCCTGCATCAGGGACCGGAACTCCTCCGCTCTCAGGGTCACGCGCGCTCCGAGCGCCTGCCGCCACATGGAGGCGATGGCGATGGCGAGCTCCTGGTGGATCTCCTCCGTGTTGTAGCGCAGCTCGAAGCGCAGAGGCCTCGCCGCGGAGTAGCCGGCTTCGGCATAGAGCCGCCGCGCTTCGGCGATCCGCTGCGCCAGGGGCAGTGAGCGGTAATCCGGCGACTGCGGCGTGTAGCCGGGCACGCCGGGAGGCACCCAGCCGTAGGCCGGCAACTCGCCGGAGCGCAGTACGAGCCGCGCGAGCTTCTCACGGTCGATCACCATCGAGAGCGCGCGGCGCAGCTTCGCGTCATCCTTGAACGGGGCGCGCTGCAGATTGAAGCCGTAGAAGTAGACGCCCAGCTCCGGCGCAATGTGCAGCTGATCTCGCAGATGCGAGCGGATCCAGCCGTACTGGCTGCGCGGGATGACATCCGTGACGTCGAGCTGACCCGCGCGGTAGAGCGTCAGTTCGGCGTTCTCGTCGGTCGTGATCAGGTACTTCACTCCGTCGAGCCGCGTCTTCGCATCGTTCCAGTAGTAGCGGTTGCGCTTCAGGTAGATATAGGAGCCGTGGACCCACTGTGACAGCACGAACGGCCCATCCGACGGCAGATTGCCCGGACGAGCGTATGCGTTGCGATAGTTCACCAGGGCGACGGGATTCACGGGGCAGGTGCTGGGATGCGAGAGCAGCGC
>DASZYK010000068.1:0-3302 GCA_035545455.1 Steroidobacteraceae bacterium | reverse complement strand
CGCGGCGAGGACCGAGTCGAGCGTCCGGCCGAAGCCCGCGAGCGTCTGGCGGGGCAGGCCGTAGATGAGATCGATGTTGATCGAGCGGAAGCCCGCTGCGCGGCATGCCTCCACGATGCCAAGCGTCTGCTCCACGCTCTGGAGGCGGTTCACGGCCTGTTGCACCTTCGGGTCGAAGTCCTGCACGCCGAGACTCGCGCGGTTGAAGCCGAGCCGTGCAAGGGCGTGAACGTCCGCAGCCGTCATGAACCGCGGGTCGAGCTCGATCGAGAAGTCGAGATCGGCCGCGCTGGCGAAGCGGAAATGCCGGATCAGGGCGTCGATGAGCCAGGTCAGATCGGCCTGCAGGAGGAAATTGGGTGTGCCGCCGCCAAGATGCAGTTGTCGTACTTCGCGACGGTAGTCGAAGAGCGGCGCGACCATCGAGATTTCGCGGACCAGCCGGTCGACGTACCGGCCGCCTGCCGCGGCATCACGCGTGATGATCCGGTTGCAGCCGCAGTAGAAGCACGGGCTCGCACAGAACGGCACATGGAGATAGAGGGAGAGCGGCCGTGGGGTGAAGCCCGCATTGGAGCGCCGCGCGTGCTCGCGATATTGAGTCTCGCCGAAGTCCGGCCGGAACTGCGGCGCCGTCGGGTAGGACGTGTAGCGCGGGCCCGCAATATCGTAACGCAACAGCAGATCCGCGTCCGGCAGGCGCGGCGGAGTCGGGTTGATGGATACCATGGGTGCAGTATCCACGGTCTGCGCCCACCGTCGCTACGTATTTTTCCGGACGAGCGATGCGTTCGCATGTGCGCCCCGGCCGTGAGGCTGCGAGGGTCTGAGCAACGCCTCGGAGCCCACGGGGCGGATGAGGCCGGCCTCGAGCAACCGGCTCGCGAGACCATAGAAGTAGAGGTATCCCCGAAAGTCTCCGAACCTCTCGATGACGCGCGCGAGCGACGACTTTGAGCGCAGATGAAGGAGCCTCGCAAGGCTCCCTTCGGCGCCCGTGTCCGCCCGCGGGAAGACATCCAGCCTCCGGAATCCACGCAACAACACGAGCGCGGCGCTCCAGGGGCCGATGCCGGAGAGCTGCATGAGCCGCTCCATCGCCTCGCGGGAAGGCAGAGTCGCCAGAGCTTGGGCGCTGAGATCGCCGGCGGCGATCGCCTTGGCGATGGCGCTCAGTGCGCGCGACTTGTGCGTGCTCATCCCACACGCCCTGAGACTTCGCTCGTGGGCCGTCGCAAGAGTCTGCGCGCTCGGGAAGAGGTGATGGCGGCGGCCATCGACGACGAAATCTTCGCCGAAACGGCGGACGAGATGCGCCACCACCGCCATCCCGGCTTCGAGGCTCACCTGTTGGAAGGGGATGACGTTGGCGAAGGTCTCGAGCAGATCGGGGTAACGAGGCGGCCGCATCCCCTTCAGCGCGCGCGCCGTGGCCCGCAGCGCCGGCTCGGCCTCGGCGCGGCGCTGAGGAGGCGACGGATCGAGATCGAGCCCGAGGATTTCCCGCGCGAGGCGCGCCGCAGCCGCCGTCGATTTCGGCGACGTGCGGCCCAGGATGGTGAGCTCGAGGTCGGGTGTATCGATCGTGCCGGAGTTCCCGACTTCGATGAGCATCGGCCTGCCGTGAAGCCGTATCGCCCGCCGGTAGCGTTGAGCCTCCCACCGGTCGATCAGGTTTGCCGGCCGCCGCTGCAGCACGCGCACGGTGGCCTCGAGATGAAACGGGGCTCGGACGGGCAGGTGCATGGCTGACTTCCTTCGACCACTCCTCGTGCGGAGCCGGTAACGGTGCGGATCAGCTGCGGGCCGGGTTCGGGCCTTGGGGATCGATGCCGTATCTCACGATCGCTTCGGTGACCGCCCTGACGGGCAGCAGCTGCTCGTCGGCCAGCGCCTTGAGAGCCGCCACCACGACGTGATAGCGGTCGACCTCGAAAAACGAGCGTAGACGTCGCCGGTAGTCCGAGCGCCCGAACCCGTCCGTGCCGAGTACCTTGTAGCGGGCGGGCACATACGCCCGCACCCCGTCGGCGAGCGCCTTGATGTAGTCGGTCGATGCGATCACCGGGCCGGTCCCGCCTGCACGCGCGCGCGTGAGGTAGGGGATCCGCGCCTCGGCCTCGGGATGCAGCATCGACCACCGCTCGCAATCCAGCGCGTCGCGGCGCAGCTCGGTGAAGCTCGTGGCGCTGAAGACTTCACTGCTCACGCCGTGATCTTCCGCCAGCATTTGGGCCGCTGCCTCGACTTCGCGCAGGATGGCGCCTGAGCCGAGAAGGCGCACGTTGAGGCCGGGGTTCCCGGCCGCGACTTCACGCAGCTTGTAGATGCCCCGGAGGATCCCTTCCTCGGCGCCCCCGGGGAGCTGCGGATGCGGGTAATTCTCGTTCAGCGTCGTGATGTAGAAGTACACATCCTCGTTGTCCGCGAGCATGCGTTTGAGACCGGAGTGCACGATCACCGCCAGCTCGTAGGCGTAGGTCGGGTCGTATGTCACGCAGTTGGGGATCGTCGAGGCGAGGATGTGGCTGTGTCCGTCCGCGTGCTGCAGGCCTTCGCCGTTGAGCGTGGTCCGCCCCGAGGTGCCGCCGATGAGGAAACCGCGGGTGCGCATGTCGCCTGCCGCCCAGGCGAGATCGCCAAAGCGCTGAAAGCCGAACATCGAATAGAAGATGTAGAAAGGAATCACCGGCAGGTTGGAGGTCGAGTACGCCGTGCCTGCCGCTATGAACGATGCCATCGCTCCTGCCTCGGTGATGCCTTCCTCCAGCATCTGACCTTTGGGGTCTTCGCGGTAGTACATGAGCTGGCCGGCATCCTGGGGTCTGTAGCGCTGACCCATCCGGCTGTAGATGCCGATTTGCCGAAACAGCCCCTCCATGCCGAAGGTGCGGCTCTCGTCGGGAACGATCGGCACGACGCGAGGACCCAGAGCCTTATCGCGCAGAAGAGAGGTCAGGATGCGTACGAAGGCCATCGTGGTGGAGATCTGCCGCCCCTCGGCGGTCGCCTCGAGCACGCTCCGGAAGAGCGACAGCGGCGGCACCGGAAGCGGTTCCGACGTCCGTCGGCGCGAGGGCAGGTAGCCACCGAGCGCCTGCCGGCGGGCGCGCAAGTACTTCATCTCCTCGCTGTCCTCGAGGAAGCGAAGGAAGGGGACCTGATCGAGATCCTGGTCGGTCACAGGGATCTCGAATCGGTCGCGGAACGCCTTCAAGGCATCGTGCCCGAGCTTCTTGGCCTGATGGGCGATCATCTGCGCTTCACCGGCCGACCCCATGCCGTACCCCTTGATCGTCTTG
>DASZYK010000067.1:0-6069 GCA_035545455.1 Steroidobacteraceae bacterium | reverse complement strand
CGCTCCTCCTCCCAGATGTCGTAGCACGGCTCCCGCCAATGATCCCGCGTGAAGCGCAGATCCGCATGCAGCAGCTGCGCGCACGTGTGGCGCAGATCGGGGTCGGGCGATGTGACCCGCGCCCAGCGCAGCACGGTCAGCGCGCGCAGCGCCGGCCCGTCATGCTGCGGCCGCGCCCACCTGGAAATGTCGAGTGTGCCGTCGGGGTTGACACGGGTCTCCGCGGCCACAGCATCGCCGTGGACGCGCTGCAGCTCCTCATCCGGACGCAGGTACTGCGTGAAATCCGCCGCCACCCGCGGGCGCCACTCTCCCGAGGCGGCGGCGAGCTCGCGTCCATCTAGGCGCGAGAGCCCGGCGCTGAAGCGCACGAACTCGCCGAAGAGCCGCGGCGCCTCGCCGCTCGGCGCCGGCGGGTGCAGGAGCCGCAGGGCGTCCATCACGATCGCCGAGTCGCGATACCAGTGAAAGAAGTAATCCGGGTCGGGATCGTAGGACGCCGGAACCGGCGAGGCGACCACCGCCCCGCGCACCGGCCGGATGACCTGGGCGAACCCCGGCCGGGTCTTCACGATCCCGAGCGGCGAGATGCTGCGCAGCATCTGCCGGGCGGCATGAGCATGCTGCCGCTCGACCCAGGCGCTGAGCGTGTCCATGCCGCTCATCCTCACTCCGGAAGATGCGGGCTCGAGAAGCCGAGCCGGCGCAGCCCCGTGCGCACCTCCGGCGCGCTCATGAAGAGCTTCCACAGGAGCCCCGTGCGGAAGTTCTCGATCATGAGGATGATGGGCCCCTGGTCGATCGCCAGGTGAGTATCCGCATACCAGTCGCGCTGCGGACAGAAGGCATCGACGAAGCCGTGGGGCCGCCATAGCCGCTCGCCGAAGGCGCCGAGAAAGTGCCGCAGCGCCTTCATCGCCTCCACGGGCGCGTAGGGAAAGCTCCCGAGCGCCGCCGTCGGCGCAATCGTGCCATTGTCGCTGTCGGGCGCATGCACGGCGTATCCGTCGGGATCATCGCTCGCCGTCAGTCCCCAACAGTGCTCGCCGTACGCGCGATGGTGGCAGGGATTGGCGACACAGTGCGCGTGATTGATCCTCACGTGGCGGAGGTTCTGCTCCCAGTAGCTCGCGTAGCGGTCCGCGAGGCCGCGCGGATCGAGCCCGCAGAAGGAGTAATGCGAGAAGAAGAGCGGCCCTCCGAAGGCCGGCCCGAGCGGCAGCTCGATGCCGCACCAGCTCCTGCCGTTGATGAAGTCCCGCCCGGCGGCGAAGCCCCGGTGATAGACGTGCGGGTCGATGGGGTAGCGGGGCGAGCCGGCGGCGAGGACGTAGGTGACCAGGCATTCGTTCCAGCCGCGGATCTCGTGCTCCAGCGCCCAGCCGTTGTTGGGACTCCAATGCCAGTAGAGGACGCCGCGGCCGCCGCGTGCGTACCAGTCCCACTCGACCTCCTCCCAGAGCCAGCTCATCGTTTGCCGCAGCCTCGTCTCCACGGGCGTGTCGCGAGCGAAATACTGCCGCGCCGTGAGCAGGCCCATGCAGAGGAAGGACGTCTCCACGAGATCACCGCCGTCGTCCTTGCGCGAGAACGGAATCGTGGCGCCGGTGCGGCCGTCCAGGAAATGCGGCCAGGCGCCGTGAAAGCAGGTCGCGCGGCCGAGGACATCCAACATCGCGCTCAGCCGCTCGAGCGCCTCCTCGCGCCTCATCCAGCCGCGCGCCACCGCGACCACGAGCGCCATGAGGGCGAAGCCGGAGCCGCCGGCGGTCACGAGATCGGCGCTCTGGCCCTTGCCGGGCGGACGCCGGTCGGGCACGAGACCGCTCACCGGATGCGCCGCCTCGCGGAAGAAACGGAACGTCTGCCGCTGTACGCGCTCGAGCAGCTCGTCATCGGCCAGGGTGGCGAGACGCGCCGGGCTCATGTCGTCGGATCGGGCGGTATCGGACACTATTTTCAACTCCTGCCTTCACGGACGTGTGAAGCGTTGCCGCGCACCCCGGGCTCGGCCGCGCGCCCCGCGGGACTCTTGACCAGGTGGACCACGCGGGTGAAGAGCGGATCGCGCGCCTGCGCGCCGCCGATGTGGATGACGCCCGTGCGCGCGAGCTCGTGACCGAACACGTCGATGACCCTCTCGAGCGTGTCGCCGTCGAGCGATCCGAACACATCGTCGATGAGGAGCCATGCCGGCGCCTGCAGCAGCATCCGCGCGAATGCGAGCCCCAGCTGCTCGTCTTCGCTCAGCTCGCGGTCCCAGCGCCGCGAGATGTCGAGCAGCGCCACCAGTCGCTCGAGCCCGAGCCGGCGCAGCGCCTGCGCGCACGCGTCCGGGTCGAAGCTCTCGGGCTTGAGCGGGTAGCTGAGCACTTCGCGCAGCGAGCCGTGCGGCAGGTACGGCGTGCCGCGCGGGAAGTAGAGGACCTGCTCGCCGGCCGGCATGACGATGCGCCCGGTGCCGAGCGGCCAGAGGCCCGCGAGGGCGCGGAAGAGGAGAGTCTTGTTGGTTCCGGGCTCGCCCACGATGAGGAGCCGTTCCCCGCTGCGAACCTCCACCGTCCTCTCCCGCAGCATGTCGTGGCCCGCCGGCGACGCTACCTCCAGGCCCTCGATGACGATCCGCCCGGCGATGCCTTCCGCGTACGTGATGTGGCTCTCGACCGCGTGCTGGACGTCGGTGGTCATGACCGCACGGCGGAAATTGCCCACCCTGAGCAGCGTCGCCCGCCAGTCGGCGATCTGGCTGAAGTTGTCGACGAACCAGCGCAGCGAGGACTGCGCCTGCGTGAAGGCCGCGGCGGCCATCATCATGCCGCCGAAGGACAGCCTGCCGCCGAAGTAGAGCGGCGCCGCCACCAGGATCGGCGCCACGATCATCACCCAGCCGAAGCCGGCCGTGATCCAGGTGAGGTTGGTGAGACCCGTGACGAGCCGCCAGGTCGCCTGCAGCACGGCGCCGAGGCTGCTCTCGAGCCGCCGCAGCTCGCCTTCCTCCCCCGCGGCGAGGGTGATGCCGTCGAGGTGCTCGTTCACCCGCACCAGCGCAAAGCGCAGGTCCGCCTCGCGCGCGTAGCGCTCGGCATTGCGCCCGATCAGGCTGCCGCCGACCCAATAAGAGAGGAGCGAGCCGACTCCTGCGTAGAGAATCGCGGCCCAGACCATGTATCCGGGTATCGGGATGTCGTGCCCGGCGATTGTGATCGTGAAGCCCCGGGACAGCACCCAGAGGATGCCGATGAAGGTGACGAGCAGCACCGAGGCCTGCATCAGCTCCGTGCCGAGGGCGGCCGAGAGGTCGCAGAGATGGCGCGCATCCTCATGCATGCGCTGATCGGGGTTGACCCCCATGGGCCCGGCATTGGCGAGCCAGAAGGCGCGTCGCGGGCTCATCCAGTCGCGGATGAGGTCCCCCACCAGACCCTCGCGCAGCTTCACCTTCAACGCCTCCACCAGCCAGCGCTGCGCCACGTTGAGCACGAGGAGGCAGCCCGCGATGATGAAGAACATGCCGAGCTGAAACAGGAAGTCCCGGAAATCGCGCCGCGTCAGCGCATCGTAGAAGGGCTGGTTCCAGCGGTTGAGCCACACCTGTCCGTACGCGGTGGCAGCGATGACGGCGAAGACCGCAACGGTGAGCGCAATCAGCGACTTGCCGACCGGGGAAGCGAGCAGCGCCCGGCCCATCATGCCGAGCTGCGGCACGAGCCCCGAGTGGGCGGCCTCCGTTTCCGGGGGATGCCCGTCGCTGTTGTCGTCGGCGCGATCTATCATCGTACTCGTCATCGTAACGGGCCGTCGGCAAGCACCCGCAAACCGGAATACCTCATGAGGTCACTGAAACCGCAGGACGAAGCGCGCATCGAGACGCTCATCGGCCGGATGTCCCTGACCGAGAAGCTCGGCCAGCTCACCATGATGGCCGCCAGCGACACCGTCACCGGACCGGTGATCGCCGGTCATTCGGTGAGCGACATCCGCTCCGGCCGGATCGGCAATCTGCTCAATCTTATCGGGGCGGCAGCCGCCCGAGAAATGCAGCGCATCGCAGTCGAGGAATCCCGTCTGGGCATACCGCTGCTGATCGGCCTCGATGTGATCCATGGCCACCGTACGCTCTTCCCGGCGCCCCTGGGGGAAGCCGCGCTGTTCGATCCGGCGGCCTGGGCGCTGACGGCGCGGGAGGCGGCCAGGGAGGCGGCCGCCGACGGCATCACCATGACCTTCGCCCCCATGCTCGATGTGTCCCGTGATCCGCGCTGGGGACGCACCGTCGAGGGCCCCGGCGAGTCGGCCTGGGTGGGGCAGCGTCTGGCCGAGGCCAAGGTCCGTGGCTTCCAGGGTGACGACCTTGCCGCCGCCGACTCGATCGCGGCCGTCGCGAAGCACTTCTGCGCCTACGGGGCCGTGACCGCCGGCCGCGACTATGCCTCGGTGGATGTCTCCGACCGGGCGCTGCTCGAAGTCCACATGCCGCCCTTCGCGGCGGCGGTGCGGGCGGGTGTCGCGGCGGTGATGCCGGCCTTCACCGACCTCGCCGGCATTCCCATGACGGCCCACGCCGGGATGCTGCGCGGGCGCCTGCGCCGGCAGCTCGGCTTCGATGGCGTGCTGGTGAGCGACTACAACGCCATCGCGGAGCTGATCCAACATGGCGTGGCCGCCGACCCGGTCGAGGCCGCGGTTCTGGCGCTCGAGGCCGGCGTCGACATCGACATGGTGTCCGGAGCCTATCTCAACGGACTGCCGCAGGCGCTCGAGCGCGGCCTGATCGGCATCGCGCGGATCGACGAGTCGGTGCGCAGGGTGTTGGCTCTCAAGGCCCGGCTCGGCCTCTTCGAGGACCCCTATCGCCGCGGCGCGGCCGCGGAAAGCGCAGCCGCGCCGGCGCAGCGGCGCCGGCTGGCCCGGGAGATCGCCGCGCGCTCCATGGTGTTGCTGACCAACAGCGATGACACGCTGCCCCTCGCCGCCGACATCGGCCGGGTGGCGCTGGTCGGCCCCCTGGCCGACGCGCCCGCCGAGATGCGCGGCCCCTGGTGGTCCGCCGCGCAGCCCGAAGAGCAGGTCAGCGTCCTTGCCGGCGTGCGCGCGGCGCTGCCGCGGGCGCAGATCCTCCACGCTGCCGGCGTGGACATCGCGGGCTCCGACGGGAGCGGGATCGCGGCCGCTCTCGAGGTCTGTGACGGCGCGCAGGCGGTGATTCTCTGTCTGGGCGAGGCGGCCACGATGAGCGGCGAGGCGGCATCGCGCGCGCACCCGGGGCTCCCCGGCCGTCAGCAGGAGTTGGCGGAGGCGGTGCTGCAGCGGGCCGGCGCGCGGGGCGCTCCCGTCATCGCCGTCCTCTTCTGCGGGCGGCCGCTCATCGTGCCCTGGCTCGCGGAGCGCGCCGGCGCGCTGCTCGCCGCCTGGTTTCCGGGCTGCGAGGCCGGCCATGCGCTCGCCGACATCCTGACGGGCCGGGTCTGCCCGAGCGGCCGCACGCCAATCTCCTGGCCGCGCGCGGTGGGCCAGATACCGCTCGACTTCGGACAGCGCCGCGGCGGCCGGCCCGCCGACCCGGCCAATCCGTTCTCGAGCAGGTACCTCGACGAATCCAACCAGCCGCTTTTTCCCTTCGGACACGGCCTCTCCTTCACCCGCTTCGCGCTCAGCCGCCTGCGCCTGACGCCGGATGCGGCCACGGAGGCGGCCACGATCGAGATCCGTGTGGATGTCGCGAACCGGGGCGACCGCGCGGCGGTGGAGACGGTGTTTCTCTTCTCGCGGCGTCTGAAGTCCAGGGTAGCTCCCCCTGATCTCGAGCTGCACGGCGTCGGCAGGATCGCCCTGGAGGCCGGCGCCCGCGGCACGCTGACTCTGCATCTGCCCGTCGCCGACCTGCGCACGCCCGGACCCGATCTCGAGCCGGCTCTCGAGCCGGGCCCGGTCGAGATACTGGTCGGGCCGAGCGCGGATCGCTCATCGCTCCTGGCCGCGCGGCTGCGGGTGTTGGGTTGAGACCCCCCCGCCGCGCTCGCGGCGCACGCGGCTCAGCCGGACCGCGCCACCAGCTGCGCGACCCGCTCG
>DASZYK010000066.1:0-6978 GCA_035545455.1 Steroidobacteraceae bacterium | reverse complement strand
CTGGCTCACCGGATTCTTCACCGCAGTTCTCTGGCTGGTGATTCTCGACATGGGCCGGGTCTGCGCGCGCAAGCTCCGCGGCCTGCCGGTTCCGGCGACCTCGGAGACGCCCTACCAGCCGGCACGCCTGCGGCCGCTCGCGCTCGCAGGTCAGGTTCCGCAGGAGGGCGGCACGTGACGATCCGACGGGCGCTGCGGGCCGTCATGAGCCGCGCGGCGGCGGCCGTGAGCTGGCTGCGCGCCGTCTCCGGCGATGATGCCTACGAGAGATACCTGACACACCACGCGCGCGCGCACGAAGGGCCGCCGCTGGACCGGCGGGCGTTCTACGCCGACAGGGAGAGGCGCAAGTGGAGCGGCGTCAGCCGCTGCTGCTGAGTCCGCGGAGCGCGAGGTCGCGGGGGTCTCCGGCGGCTCACGCCGAGCGGGCCCTGCGCGGGGTTCCCGGCGCCCGGAACGGGGAAACGTCCAGGAAAAGCCTGGATCCTGGTAGAATTCGCGCCTTTTAATCGAGCGCCGGGCCGGCCCGCGGCGCGAAGGATTTCCATGCCACTCAAGATCATGATCCTAGGGGCGAACGGCTTCATCGGCAGCGCGCTGACGAGCGCCATTCTCCGCGAGCGCGACTGGGAGGTCTTCGGCATCGACCTCTCCGACAACAAGCTCGGCGATCTGCCGAAGAACGACCGCTTTCATTTCGTCGAGGGCGACATCACCATCAACAAGGAGTGGGTGGAGTATCACGTCAAGAAGTGCGACGTCGTCGTCCCGCTGGTCGCCATCGCCAATCCCGCGCAGTACGTCACCCACCCGCTGCGGGTCTTCGAGCTCGACTTCGAGGCCAACCTCGCCGTCGTGCGCCACTGCGTCAAGTACGGCAAGCGCCTGATCTTCCCCTCGACCTCGGAGATCTACGGCATGTCGCCCGACGCCGTGCTCGATGAGGAGACGAGCCCGCTCGTCTACGGCCCGATCGACAAGCAGCGCTGGATCTACGCGGCCTCGAAGCAGCTCCTCGACCGCGTGATCTACGCCTACGGGGTGCGCGACAACCTCGACTACACGCTCTTCCGCCCGTTCAACTTCATCGGGCCGAATCTCGACAACGTCGAGGAGCCGAAGGAGGGCAGCTCGCGCGTCTTCACGCAGTTCCTCTCGAACGTGCTCTACCGCCGGCCGATCAAGCTCGTCGACGGCGGCCGCCAGAAGCGCTCCTTCACCTACATCGACGATGCGATCGAGTGCCTCCTCACCATCCTCGAGAACGCGCAGAGCCGCGCCTCGCGCCGCATCTTCAACATCGGCAACCCGGGCAACTGCGTCTCGATCCGCGATCTCGCCGAGCGCACCATCCGCATCGCGCAGGAGTTCCCGGTGCTGCGCGAGAGCGCGCGCGCCACGCAGATCGTCGAGGTCTCAGCCGGCGAGTACTACGGCAAGTACTACCAGGACATCCAGGTGCGGGTGCCCGCCATCCATGCCGCCGAGCGCGATCTCGGCTGGAAGCCCACCACGGATCTCGACACGGCCATCCGCCGCACGATCGAGTTCTACGTCAAGCAGGAGAACTTCAGCGCCCGTGCCGCCGCCCTGGCGAACGGCTGAGCGCGCGGCCGGGGGGCGGGATACGAAATGAGCACGACGACGGGGGCCGGGCCGGGCTCGCGCGCGGGCGGCCTCAGATGGTGGGGCTGGGTCGCGCTCGCGGCGGTATGGCTCGTCACCATTCAGCTGCGCCCGATGCTGGATCCCGATGAGGGACGCTACGCCGAGATACCCCGGGAGATGGTGGCCACGGGCAACTGGATCACCCCGAGGCTGGATGGCCTGAAGTACTTCGAGAAGCCGGCGCTGCAGTACTGGGCGACCGCCGCGCTCTATTCGGTCGTCGGGTTGAGCAACTGGAGCTCGCGCCTCTGGACCGTCGGGCTCGGCTTCGCCTGCCTGCCGCTCGTCTACGCCTGGGTCGCCCGGCTCTACGGCAGGCGCGCCGCGGTCGCGGCGGTGGCGATTCTCGCGATGAGCCCGTACTTCGGCATCATCGGCCATCTCGATCTCCTCGATGCGGGCTTCACGTTCTGGATGTGCGCGACGGTGCTCGCCTTCGCGCTGGCGCAGAGCGCGCCGGAGCGCTCCGGCAAGGAGCGCAACTGGATGCTCCTCTGCTGGGCCGCCGCCGCGCTCGCGGTCCTCAGCAAAGGCATCGTGGTCTTCGTCCTCGCGGGCGGCACCCTGATCCTCTACTGCGCGGCGGAGCGCGACCTGAGGCCCTGGCGGCGGATGCATTTTGCCCTCGGGGTGCCGCTCTTCCTCGCGATGGCGGCGCCCTGGTTCGTGCTGGTGTCGCTGCGCAATCCGGACTTCGCCTCGTACTTCTTCATCCACGAGCACTTCCAGCGCTTCCTCACGAAGGAGGCGCAACGCATCGAGCCCTGGTGGTACTTCCTCGCGCTCCTCACGGTGGGCGCATTCCCGTGGCTTCTCACGCTGCGGCGCGCAACGCTCGGCGCCTGGCGAGAATCTGAATCAAATTTCAATTTCAAGCCACTGAAATTTCTACTTGTTTTCTCAGCTCTGACGCTCGTATTCTTTTCCATATCGGACTCGAAGCTCGCGACCTACATCCTGCCGATGTTCCCGCCGCTCGCCGCCCTCACGGGCGTCGCGGTCGCGGACCGGCCGCAGTTCCTGTCACGCGCCACACGGGCCGCCGCGGGTCTCGCGCTCTTCGTCGCCGCGGGGCTCCTCGTCTACTCGCAGCACCGCAGCGGGATGATCCCGGCGCAGGCGGTGGGATGGGGAATCGCCGGGGCAGTTGCTGCGCTCGCTGCCGTCGCCGCGGCGTGGAAGCGCGCCCCCCGGAATGTCCCTGCCGCAGCGGAAGGCGCGCCTGTGGGAGGCGTCTGGCGGCCCTTGACCGTGGCGCTTCTCTTCATCTTCACCTGGCAGGCGCTGCTCTGCGAGTACACGGTGATCCCCCCGTCGCGATCGGCGTACGCGCTCGTTCAGGCTGTCGCGCCGGACGTGCATCCCGGGACCGCGCTCTATAGCGTCGGGCAGTACCGTCAGACCATTCCACCCTACCTCGGCAGGATGCTGACCCTCGTCAGCTTCGAGGGTGAGCTCGAATTCGGCCAGGCGCGGGAGCCTGGCCGGCAGACCGCGACGCCCGAGCAGTTCGTCCGGCAGTGGGAGGCCAGCCGCGACGCCATTGCCTTCTTCGATCCGCGCGTGTGGGATCATTACCGGCAGCAGGGTCTTCCGGGACGTGTCATCGCGCAGGACAGCTTCACCGTCGCGGTGAGCCGCTCATGAGGCTGTCGGCATTCTCGTTCCTGTGCGGCGGAGTGCTGCTCAACGCGCTGGCGCAGCTCGGTCTGAAAGCCGCGACGGACACCACGGGTCCGCTGTTCGGCGCGCAAACGCCGGTGCTGCGCCGCGCGCTCGAGCTCCTGACGGTGCCGTGGCTCTGGGCGGCTCTCGCATGCTACGGATTGAGCGTGGTCGTGTGGCTGGTGGGGCTCTCGCGTGTGCCGGTGAGTCAGGCGTACCCGCTGCTGTCGCTCGGCTACGTGATCAACGTCGGGCTCGCCTGGTGGCTGCTCGGAGAGGTGCCGAACGTGCAGCGCGTGGCCGGGATCGCGGTGATCGTGTTTGGAGTCGTTCTGGTGGCGAGATCATGACAAAATTGTTTGGAACAATTTTGGACGGCGAAAGCCGGCCCGGAGGACGAGGCGCAGGGACGGGGCCTCGCACCCCGTTCCTGCCGTTTACCCGGCCGACGATCGATGAGGAGACGATCCAGGGCGTGGTCGAGGTGCTGCGCTCGGGTTGGCTCGCCACGGGCCCCAACGTCAAGAAGCTGGAGGCGGCGCTGTCGGAGTATCTCGGCGGGCGCCCCGTGCGTACGCAGACCTCCGCGACCGCGAGCCTGGAGCACGCGCTCCTCGCCGCCGGTATCGGCGCGGGTGACGAAGTCATCACGCCCGCCATGAGCTTCGTCGCCACCGCCAACGTCATCGTGCGGGTGGGCGCGCATCCGGTGTTCGTCGATGTGGGCCTCGATGATCGCAACATCGACTTCGACCAGGTGGAGGCCGCCATCACGCCACGCACCCGCGCGATCATGCCGGTGCACTTCGCGGGCCTTCCGGTCGACATGGACCGGCTGTATGCGATTGCCGCGCGTCATCAGCTGCGCGTCATCGAGGATGCGGCCCACGCGATCGGCTCCGCCTGGCGCGGCAGGCGCATCGGCAGCTTCGGCGACCTCGTCTGCTTCAGCTTCCATCCCAACAAGAACCTCACCACCATCGAGGGCGGCTGCGTCGCCGGGGGCTCGCCGGAGGAGCTTCGCCGGCTGGAGCTGCATCGCTTCCACGGCCAGACCAAGGGCGCGGCGGACGAGTTCGACACGCTGATCGCCGCCGGAAAGGCAAACCTCTCGGACGTGGCGGCGCGGGTAGGTCTCGGCCAGCTGGCTTCGCTCGAGCGGTTCAACGCCCGCCGCCGCGAGCTGGCGGCGCGCTACTTCAGTCTCTGGGGGAACGATGCGCCCGTGCGCCTGCCGGCGCGCGGCGATGAGGGCCACAACTGGCACATCTTCGCGCCGCTCCTGCCGCTCGAGCGGCTGCGCATCTCGCGCCTGCAGTTCATCGAGCAGATGGCGGAGCAGGGCATCGGCGTCGGCGTGCATTACGCCGCCATCCATCTCTTCACGGCCTATCGGGCCCTCGGCTACCATGATGGCCAGTTCCCGAACGCGGAACGCATCGGGCGTGAGACCGTGACGCTGCCGCTCTTCCCTGCGATGGAGCTGTCGGACGTGGACCGTGTCGTCGAGACGGCGACCGATATCCTGAGGAGAGCGGCCAAATGACCGCGACGGTCTCGGTCGTCATACCGGTCTACAACGAGGAGGCGGGTCTCGAGAGCCTGTTCACGCGCCTCTATCCGGCATTGGATGCGCTGGAGCGGCCTTACGAGGTGGTTTTCGTCGACGACGGCAGCCGCGACCGCTCGGCCGCCGCATTGCGGATGCAGTTCGAGCGGCGTCCCGACACGACGCGCGTGATTCTTCTCACCCGCAACGCGGGCCAGCACATGGCGATCCTCGCCGGCTTCGCGCACTCGCGCGGCGACTACGTCATCACGCTCGATGCGGACCTGCAGAACCCGCCCGAGGAGATCGGGAAGCTCGTCGCGGCCATGGACCAGGGGGCGGATTACGTCGGCACCGTGCGCGCGCGCCGCCACGACGTGTACTGGCGCAAGGTCGCCTCACGCATGATGAACCGCATTCGCGAGCGCACGACACAGATCCAGATCACGGACCAGGGCTGCATGCTGCGCGGCTATCACCGCAGCATCGTCGAGGCGATCAACCGCTGCGTCGAGGTGAGCACGTTCGTTCCGGCCCTGGGGTACACCTTCGCGCGCCATCCGGTCGAGATCGAGGTGGCGCACGCGCAGCGCACCGCCGGTCAGTCGAAGTACTCCATCTACCGCCTGATCCGGCTCAACTTCGATCTCATGACCGGCTTCTCGGTCGTGCCGCTGCAGTTCTTCACCATGGCGGGCATGGTGCTCGCGCTCTTCTCGCTCTTCTTCGTCGTCGTGCTCGCGATCCGCCGCATCTTCATCGGACCGGAGGTCCAGGGCGTGTTCACGCTCTTCGGCATCGCGTTCTTCCTGATCGGCGTGCTGCTCATTGGGCTCGGGGTGGTCGGTGAGTACGTCGGGCGCATCTATGAGCAGGTGAGGCAGCGTCCGAGATACACCGTCTCCGCGCTGTTGGAAGAGGACGAAGCATCGCTCCGCTGGGATCGACGGGCGACTGCGCACGGCCGGGTCATAGGGCGCGTTGAGGGGCTGCACCCCGAGCTCGATCACACGGAGATGCTGCGCGCCGAGCAGGCGAGGGGCACTTCGACGTGAGCGCCGGCCGGGCCGTCGTCTTCGCCTACCATGATGTAGGCGTCCGATGCCTGAAGGTGTTGCTGTCCGCCAAGATGGAGGTGCCACTGGTCGTCACCGTCAGGGACGATCCCAAGGAGAACCGCTGGTTCGCGAGCGTCGCCGATACGGCGCGGGAGTATGCACTGCCGCTCGCGATGCCGGACGACGCCAAGGGCGCGGAGCTCGCGGCCCGGGTGGCGCAGCTCGAGCCGGACTTCATCTTCTCCTTCTACTACCGCTCGATGCTCGGCGCTCCGATCCTGCGCTGCGCCCGCCGGGGAGCGCTCAACATGCACGGCTCGCTCCTGCCGAAGTACCGCGGGCGGGCGCCGGTCAACTGGGCGATCCTCAACGGCGAGCGCGAGACCGGCGCGACGCTGCACTACATGGTGGAGCGCGCGGATGCGGGCGATATCGTCGACCAGCTGGCGGTGCCGATCCTGGAGGATGACGATGCCCGCGAGGTGTTCGGCAAGGTCACCGCGGCGGCGGAGATCGTGCTGGCCCGCTCGCTGCCCGGACTGATCGCGGGCAATGCGCCGCGCCGCCCGCAGCGCATCGAGCCGGGACAGTATTTCGGCCGGCGTGGTCCCGAGGACGGCCGCATCGACTGGAGCCAGCCGGCGGTGCGCATTCATGACCTCGTGCGCGCCGTGGCGCCTCCTTTCCCCGGCGCGTTCACCGATGTCGAGGGGCGCCGATGGTGGATCCATCGCACCCGGGTGGAGCCCGGCTTCAGCGCGCCCGCCCCCGAGCGCGCGAAGCTCCTCGGCAAGCACGGTCATTGTTACGCGGCGTGTCGGGATGGCGGCGTGCTCCGCATACTCGCCGCCGCGACCGGGGAGGGTCCCATCGATCTTGCGCGCATGTCGCACGAGCTCGAGGCGCGCCCCACGGACTTGGGTTGATTCCGGACCGTCCGACCGCGATCGATGCCTACCCTCGCGCTCAAGATCGATGTGGATACCTACCGAGGCACGCGTGAGGGCGTGCCGCGGCTCGCCGCGGCCCTCGAGCGGG
>DASZYK010000065.1:0-3143 GCA_035545455.1 Steroidobacteraceae bacterium | reverse complement strand
GGCCGCACGATCGGCGAGAACTGCCGCGGACGGGAAATCGTGGACCCGGCGGTGATCCGCCCGTTCGAGAAGCCCCTCAAGACCAAGGCCGGGTTCCTCGTTCTCAAGGGCAACCTCTTCGATTCCGCCATCATGAAGACGAGCGTGGTCTCGGAGGAATTCCGCCAGCGCTACCTGAGCAATCCGGCCGATCCCGAGGCATTCGAGGGACGCGTCGTGGTGTTCGACGGCCCCGAGGAGTACCACGCGCGCATCGACGACCCCGCGCTGGCAATCGACAGCCGGACGCTGCTCTGCATCCGCGGCACCGGCCCGATCGGCTATCCGGGCGCCGCGGAGGTGGTCAACATGCGGCCGCCGGATTACCTCATCAAACAGGGGATCACATCCCTCCCCTGCATCGGAGACGGCCGTCAGTCGGGAACCTCAGGGTCGGCGTCCATCCTCAATGCGTCGCCGGAAGCCGCCGCCGGGGGCGGTCTCGCCCTCCTCAAGACCGGTGATCGGGTGCGGGTGGATCTGCGCAAGCGCGAAGTCAACATGCTGGTGCCGGACGCCGAGCTCGCCGCGCGCCGCAAGGCGCTCGAGGCCGGGAATGGCTATCGGTTCCCGCCCTCGCAGACGCCGTGGCAGGAGATCCAGCGGGGCATGGTGGACCAGCTGTCCGACGGCATGGTGCTCAAGCCCGCGGTGAAGTACCAGAGGATCGACGAGCGCTTCGGGATACCGCGCGACAACCATTGAGGGTTGCCGCGCCCCCTCAGGAGCGGGGCGTCGCCACGAATCCGGCGCGCAGCGCCAGCAGCAGGAGCTCGGTCGTATTCCGGGCTCCCATCTTGCGCATCGCGGTCTTGCGATACCCCTTAACGGTGGTCTCCATGATTCCGAGCGCCGCCGCGATCTGCTTGCTGAGCATCTTTTCCGCGAGGCACTCGAGCACCTGCCGCTCGCGGCGCGAGAAGCTGGCCAGCCGCTTCACGAGCTCGGGCTCCGGATGAAGGTGGGCTCTGCCGAGGAGGAACGCCTGGCCCTTCTGGACCGAGGCCAGCAGCTCGATCTCGCGAACGGGCTTCTCGAGAAAGGAGATCGCCCCCGCCTCCACGGCGCGCGCCGCGACGGCGCGGTTTGAATGACCCGTGAGCACGATCACCGGCCAGCGGCAGCCCGCCGCGATCAGCCGCCGCTGGAGCTCGAGGCCGGTCATTCCCTGCATCACCATGTCGATGATGATGCAGCCGGGTGGGAGTCGGGGATGGGCGGCGAGAAAGTCCTTGCCGGAAGCGAAGGCCTGCGACTCGTATCCGGCAGCCGCCAGCAACCGCGCGATGCCGTCCCGCAGAAGGGGGTCGTCATCCACCACGTAGGTCCTGATGCGCGGGAGGGTCATTCCGAGCTTCCCAACCGGACGGATACCTGTCCACCCTGCCGCGTGGCGACCCGGCCGCCTCGTCCTCTCCCCGGGGACCCTCGCCGCCGGTGCACTACCACGCGCCGACCGCCGAGTTTACGCCCCACCCCAACGGTCTGTCATCCCGCTCCGGGGGCGACTCGTGGCGCCGACTGACATACGAGCGGTGTTTTCAGCGAGATCACGGCGGGAGGGACAGTCCACAGCCTTCGACCCCGACCCGTCTTTAGGCGGGATTGACAAGTTGACCACATTGTGATCAACAAATAACGCGGATCGATCCTCCAGGCGCCCGGCCTCATCCGGGCAACATCCAACCTTCGATTTCAACGTCTTGCGTCACCGCGGCCGAAAGCCCGCGCGCGCCGGCCCGCCGGCGGGCGCAGGCAACGGACGGGAGCGGACCGCGCGGCGGTGGTTCCTGTCGGCCGCGGCGCGAGTTACATTCGACTTCCGCGGAGCGGCGCCATCCCAGGGGGAATGGACCATGCCGCGCGCAACGGGCGAGATGGCGAGACGGTTTTTGGAATTCGACTGGTCCGGGACCTCGATCGGCCCGCCGGACCGCTGGCCCGTCAGCTGGCACAAAGCCACGGAGATCATCCTCGCGGCGAGCTTCCCCGCCGCCCTCGCCCTCGGGCCCGAGCTCATCTATCTCTACAACGATGCTTTCATCCCCCTGGGCGGACCCGTGCGCCACCCCGCGGCGCTCGGGCTCCCCGTCCCATCGGTGTGGAGGGAAATCTGGAAGCCGGTCCTGGAGTCGAGGTTCAGGGAGACCCTCTCGACCGGCCGGCCGACCGGAGAGTCGGATCTCATGATGCCGCTGGTGCGCCACGGTTATCTCGAGGAAACCTACATGACCTTCGCCTTCTCGGCGCTGAGCGACGATGACGGCACTCCGAGCGGCATCCTCTGCGTGGCCACGGAGAAGACGGGCCTGGTCATCGTCGGACGGCAGATCGAATGCCTGCGCCGCCTGGCCTCCGACTGCGCCTCCGCCGAATCCGCCGAGGAGGCCTGCGCCCTGGCGGCGGCGGTGCTCGATGAGCAGGAGCGGGACGTCCCGTTCGCAATGCTCTATCTCCTCGATGAGTCCGGAGACTGCGCCCGGCTCGCCGGCAGCGCGGGACTGAGCGCCCCTCCCGACGCCCTCGCGACGGCCGTCCGCCTCGATTCGGGCGCGGATGCCTGGCGGCTCGCCGAGGTCACCTCCCGCGGCGAGGCTCTCCTCATAGAGAACGCCGCGGCGCTCATCGGGCCGCATCTGCGCAGACCCGATCCCGTGCCGCAGGAGGCGCTCGCGCTGCCCGTACCGGGCGTGCGCGGCGCCAGGCCATCGTGCGTTCTGGTCGCGGGGCTCAACCCCATGCGGCCGGCCGCGGAGTCCCGCAAGTTTCACGAGCTGGTCGCGACGCATCTCGAGAAGGTCATCAACAGCGCCCGAATGAAACAGCACGCGGTGCAGCGCGAGCGGGACCTCACCGCGCTCGATCAGGCGAAGACGCTGTTCTTCAGCAACGTCAGCCACGAGCTGCGCACCCCGCTCAGCCTGCTGGTCGATCCGATCCGCGCGGTGCTCGAGGATGAGCGGTTGGATGCCGGCAGCCGCGAGCTCCTATCGATTGCGCGCCGCGCCAGCGGCCGCCTGCTCAAGCTCGTCAACTCGCTCCTCGAGTTCTCCCGGATCGAGGCCGGCCGCGCGGACGCCACGTACGTCCCCGCCGACCTCGCG
>DASZYK010000064.1:0-1618 GCA_035545455.1 Steroidobacteraceae bacterium | reverse complement strand
GCCCGCTGTCGGGGCGCCCGGCGCTCCGCCGCCGGCGGGGCAGGCAGCGGCGTCCGCTGCCCAGCCCCAGCCAGGCTCGGCGGGGGCGTGGCAGTGGACGCTCTACACCGATTTCGCGAGTCAGAGCTGGAGCGGTCCCCTGACCGCGGGGATCGATGACACCGTCGACCTGCTGGCGCCGCCGTCGGGAGCCGCGGCGGCCAATGCGCCCGGGGAGGCGGAAGTCGACATCGAGGGGGTGTCGAGCCTGGACGATTACGCCAGCATCGAGCTCATGCTCGGGGCCGTCCCCGGCGTCAGCAAGGCCGACGTCAGAGAGGTCAGGGGTGATTCCGTGCTGTTCGATCTGACCGTGCGCGGCGGCGGCGCCGCGATCGATCGGGCGCTGTCGGGCTCGCCGCGATTCACGCGTGTCGGCGCAACCTCGCAAGGCGCCGGAGCCCCGGGCGCGCCCCTCGTCTACCGGTACCGTCCCGGATAGCCGCGCCTCGATCACGAGCGGACGCAGCCCACCTCACCGTGCGTCACCTGCCCAACCTCATCTGCCTCGTTCGCCTGGCGCTCATCTGGCCGGTCGCCGCCGCGCTCTCTGCCGGAAAGTACGGTCTCGCGCTCGCTCTCTTCGTGTTGGCGGCGGTATCGGACGGGCTCGACGGCTATCTGGCCAAGCGGTTCAACTGGATATCCGAGCTCGGCAGGATTCTCGACCCGGCAGCCGACAAGCTGCTGCTCATGACCGTGTTCGTGGAGTCGACCTGGCTCGGTCTCGTGCCCTGGTGGGTGACCGCCGCGGCGGTGGCGCGCGATGTCATGATCGCGCTGGGCGCGCTCGTCTACCGGCTGTGGTTCGGCCCGTTGCACGGCCGGCCGACGGTCATCAGCAAGATCAACACGGCGGCTCAGCTGCTTTATCTGACGGCGGTCATGTTGGGCGCCGCGGCCGCATTCCCCCCGCGTGATGTGCTGCGGGCGCTCGCGCTCACCGTGGTCGCGACCACCGTGCTCTCCGGCATCAACTACGTGCAGGCCTTCACGCGGCGGGCGTGGTCGTCCGTTGCGGCGCGCGAGAGCGAAATGCGACGTGAAGCGGAACTCGGGCGTCCGGCCAGGGACGCTGGCAACGACGCCAAGCGCACGGCCTGAGGAGCACGCGTGCATCAGCTTCCCCTTGGAGTGCGTCTACCGGACCGTGCGGTCTTTGCGAGCTTCCTGCCTGCGCGCAACCGCGAGGCCCTCGAGCACGCGCAGCTCGCCGCGCGCGGCGAGGTCACGGGAGCGACCTGGATCTGTGGACCGGCAAGCGCCGGCAAGACGCACCTGCTGCAGGCGGTCTGTGCCCAGGCGGCCGAGTCGCGCCGCGCCGGTTATTTCCCTCTCGCGGAGCTCGCGACGCTCGGTGTCGGCGTGCTCGAAGGCCTGCCGCAGCTGCAATGCGTCTGCCTCGACGATCTCGAGGCGGTCGTCGGCCGTCTGGAATGGGAAAAGGCCATCTTCGCGCTGCTGCGGGAAGTGGAGGAATGCGGTGGGGCGCTGGTCATGGCGGCGCGGCCGCCGCCGGCGCTGCTCGCATGGGCGCTGCCCGATCTGGGCTCGCGCTGCGCCGCCGGCGCGGTCCTGC
>DASZYK010000063.1:0-3187 GCA_035545455.1 Steroidobacteraceae bacterium | reverse complement strand
CCGTCCAGGTCCACCACGGTGACCACCGGCGCCGCCTCCCCGACCTTGAGTCCCCGCTCGAGGAGCAGCGCCCCCGCCGGCGCGATCCGCTCGTGCAGAATGCCGAGCTGGCGCACCAGGGCAAACACGACGAGCGTCAGGGCGATCACCACCGCCCAGAGCACCAGGTTGGAGACGAGCAATGCATGCACCATCGGATCCTACCCCCTCTCAGGACGCAGCCGGCCCGCGCTCTGGATGAGCCCATTCGCCGCCGCATAAAGCAGGGCCGCCGCGCACACCGCGCCGAGTACCGTGCCGATGTCGAGCCAGCCCATGGGATGCGGGCTCCAATGGCCGACTCCGGTCACCGCGAGCGCGAGCGCCATGAGCCCGTTGCGCAGAACGAGAGCGCCGGAAATCATGCCGCCTCCGCGCGGACCGAGGCAACCGCAGTCGAGCTGGCGGCGGCCCCGCAGCAGATTGATTCCCATCGCTGCGGCGTAGCCGGCGAGCAGTGCCGATCCGGCGAGAGCCGCAGGGCCGCGGCTGCCCGGAACGAGCAGCGCCGCGGCAATGAGACACTCGAGAGCCGGCAGGAAGAGCGATGCCGGACCCGCGAGTGCCGCCGGCAGCAGGCGGTAGCCTGCCAGCGTCTCCTCAAAGGCTGCCCGGGCGCTCAGCTTGTGCGCGCCGGCGACCGCGAACAGCAACGCGAAGCTGCCGCAAACGGTCGCACCCACCACTGGATCGATCGGATACACGGTCCCCTCAGGGTGACACCATGTTGGTCGGCGTCTGGGCCACGCTGTCGACGGCTCTCAGGTAGCGGCCCGTGCGTGCATCATAGATCTGCAGCGCGCTGCTGCCGAGGAAGCACGTGAAGAGGAGCGGGCTGCCGTCCTGCGATACCAGGATCGAGCCTGCCTTGTGGCGCAATGCGATCTGCTGCACCCGCCGCCGCTGGCGAAGATCGTACACCCAGACCGCCTTGCCGGGGTCCTTGTGGGTGGCGAGGTCCCCCTGGTGCACGATGACATACAGCAGGCCGCTGCGGCGGTACACCGCGAGGTACTGCAGACCGCCCGTGCGCCAGTGCTGCGCCCGCTCGGCCGCCGAGAACAACGGCCAGCGCTGCCCCACGCGGATCCCCCGACCGGTGATCTCGAAGGGATAGACATTGCCGTTGAAAGAGGTGAACCACCACGTGCTGCCTGCGCGCACCCCCTCTTCCGCGACAGGATCCTTGTGCGAATCGAACAGCTTCGCCGTCCGGCGCATCGACGCCGCCCGCCCGGCATCATCGAGAGTCACCTCGAGGAGCGCACCGTCGCCGCAGATCGAGAAGAAGCTGCGCGGCCCGGTCGGATAGACCAGCGCACAGCCCGGCGTGCCGATCTCCCCGACGAACTTCCTGCTGCGGGTATCCACCACCGTCACCGACTGGGCGGGCGTGAAGTTGTAGATGAGCAGGAAGCGGTCGTCGTCCGTGAGCGCCGCTCCGCTTCTCATCGACATGATGGCCGCACGCTTCGGCGGGATCGGTATTTCGCCCTCGGACGACAGGCGCCGCGGATCGTAAAGTGTCACCACATCCGTCCGCACGCCCCGCGTGCCACGGGAGTAGTACGACTCCGGCGAGTAGATGACCTGGCCCCGTTTCGGGATCAGCACGCCGTTGTAGCCGTAACCGGTGCTCAGCATCCCGAGAACGGTACCCTTGTCCCCATCCACCAGCGTCGCCCTGCCGTCGGGCATGTTGAAGAAGGCGATGTCGTCGACCCACACCCAGTGCGGGCCCGGCGGCGAGCGCAGAGTCTCGATGGTCGCCTGCTCGTTCGCGAGCGGCGGGGCCGCCATCGCCATGCACGGCAGCAGCGCGGCGCAGGCGAGCGCCGCGAGCCACCAGCCCGGGAACACCCTTCGCGCACTCGACCGCATCGACATCATGATCTCCCGCGAGCTCTCAGAATGACGCTCTCGCCTCGAGCGCGAAGGTGCGCGGCTGATTCATCAGCAGCCGCGGGCGGCCCGGTGTCTCGGCGGCGATCGAGCGGCTGTCGCCGAGATTGGCACGCTCGTCGGTGAGGTTCTTCCCGACCAGCGCGACCTCCCAGATGCCGTGGTCGACCGCGAGCCTCGCGCCGAGCAGCTGATAATGCGGCAGCAATCGCGTCTGGAACAGGCCGTTGACGTTCGCCAGATTATTGGCGCTGTGCCGATCCCCGATGTAGGAGTAGTCCATGCTCGCCACCATGCTCCAGCCGGCCATCAACGGCTGCGTCCAGGCGGCCGAGGCGGTACCCGTCCAGTCCGGCACGTCGAAGACCGGGTCACCGGGACGCTGTGGCGAGAACGTCGACGCCTTGGTGATCTTCGCGCTGTTGTAGCCAAGCCCGACGGACAGCTCGAGAGGATCGATCGGGCGGGCGCTCAGCTCGACCTCGCCGCCCTTGCTGGTGGCCGCGCCGGCATTGGCGCGATACTGGAACCCGCAGGGCAGCAGGATGTTCTGCTGAATGTTGTTCCAGTCGATGTAGAACGCGTCCGCATTGACCTGCAGCCGCCTGTCGAGCCAGTCGGACTTGCCGCCGATCTCGTAGTTCCACAGGGAGTCGGAGCCGAACTTGCGCGTCTCGGCGAAGGTCACGCCGGGAGGCAGCTGTCCGCCGCAGATCGCCGCCGGCACCGAAGGCACGAGCCCGCCCGGGCGGAAGCCCTTCGCGACCATCGTGTAGGCCATCACGTGCGAATTGACGTGATAATCGACCTGAGCAAGCGGGGTGATGGAAGTCTGCTTCGTCGTGGTGTTGGCGTCGAGGATGCGGCCGGGCGCGCCCGGAGCCTGCGTGACGGTGCCTTCGAGATAACCGCCGGCCGTCGTCTCGTCCTGGCTCCAGCGCACGCCGGCGGTGACCTTGAGCGCATGCGTGAGCTGATAGGAGATCTGGCCGTAGGCCGCCGGCTCCTTGCTGTCCGTGTGGTAGTCCTGGCCGAAGATCTCATCGGGATTGTCCGGGTTCGGGCACAGGCCCACCACCGAGCAGGTCCCCGCCGCGGTCAGCAGCGCGCCGTAGCCCGGGGCCTGCGACGACGGATAGTAGGCGGCGAAGGGTATCCTGCCGTGCTGGTCGTAGTAGTAGACGCCGGCCACGTACTGCAAGGGGCCCGGAAGCGAGGACACGAACCGCACCTCCTGCACGAAGCG
>DASZYK010000062.1:0-4632 GCA_035545455.1 Steroidobacteraceae bacterium | reverse complement strand
CGCGATGGTCGCAACGTCTCCATGCGGGACTGGGGGCGTGAGCTCATCGACTCGCTGTCCGGAATCTGCGAGATCCTGGACCGCGGCGATGTCTCCCGCCCGTATTCGGCCGCGCTTGCCGACCAGGCGGCCAAGCTGGATGACGTGCGGCTCACGCCTTCGGCGCGGATGATGAAGGAGCTCACCGACACGGGCGAGCCCTTCTTCGATCTGGCGCTGCGCATGTCCCAGACGAGCAAGGCGTACGTCCTCGATCTCTACCCGCCGAACGAGGCCCGCCTGGGGGAGCTCGCGGCGGAGGCCGAGGAGTCGCTCGCGCGCCAGCGGGCCATCGAGGCGGCCGACGAGGGTACCTTCGACGACTTCCTGGCCAGGTACTTCAGGGACTGAGGGCCTCCGGCTCCGGGACCCGGCGCGCGGCGAAAGCACCTCCGGACGCGGTCATCTACCGAAATAGGCATTGCGGCACGAAGGCGGCTGAACGATTCTTCCGGTATGAATGCACTTTCGGTCCGCGGACTGGCGAAGACCTACAAGAACGGCGTGCAGGCGCTGAAGGGCATCGACCTGGAGGTGGAGCAGGGCGATTTCTTCGCGCTGCTGGGCCCCAACGGCGCGGGCAAGACCACCCTCATCGGCATCGTGACCTCGCTCGTCACCAAGACCGCGGGCGAGGCGATGGTGTTCGGCCACGACATCGACCGGGAGCTCGAGGCGGCGAAGGCCTGCATCGGCGTCGTGCCGCAGGAAATCAATTTCAACATGTTCGAGTCCCCGGAGACCATCGTGGTCAACCAGGCGGGCTTCTACGGCATCCCGCGGCGCGAGGCGCGGCGCCGGGCGGAGCAGTACCTCAGGCAGCTGCAGCTCTGGGACAAGCGCGACAAGATGTCGCGCGGCCTGTCGGGGGGCATGAAGCGGCGGCTGATGATCGCGCGCGCCCTGATGCACGAGCCGCGGCTTCTCATCCTCGATGAGCCGACCGCCGGCGTCGATATCGAGATCCGCCGCTCCATGTGGGATTTCCTGCGGGAGATCAACCGGCGCGGCACGACCATCATCCTGACGACGCACTACCTCGAGGAAGCCGAGACCCTCTGCCGCAACATCGCCATCATCGACGGCGGCCGCATCGTGGAGCGCGACCGCATGAGCAGCCTCCTGCGGCGTTTGCATACGGAGACGTTCGTGCTCAACGTCGGCGCGCCGCTCGCCGCCGCGCCCCGGCTGGACGGCTATGCGGTCCGGCTGACCGACGACCATACGCTGGAGGTCGAGGTCTCCAAGGAGCAGAATCTCAATGACCTCTTCGCACGGCTGTCGCAGCTCGGCATCGAGGTGGTGAGCATGCGCAACAAGGTCAATCGCCTGGAGGAGATATTCATGCGCCTGGTGGAGAAGGGGGCCGCGGCGTGAGCACACTGGCTGAGAGCGCCGCCGCGGAGCCGATGCATCTCGGCCTCGTGCGCTGGGTCGGCTACAAGACGATCGTCATCCGCGAGTACAACCGGATCATCCGCATCTGGGGCCAGACCATCATGCCCTCGGCGGTGACGCAGGCGCTGTATTTCGCGATCTTCGGCGGTCTGCTCGGCAGCCGCGTCGGGCCGATGGGGGGCTTCGGCTACATGGAGTACATCGCCCCCGGCCTGATCATGATGTCGATCAACATCAACTCGTACTCCAACGTCGTCTCCTCCTTCTACGGCGCCAAGTTCGGCAAGCACGTCGAGGAGCTTCTGGTCTCGCCGCTTCCGAGCTGGCTCATCGTATCCGGATACGTGACGGGCGGCCTGGTGCGCGGCGTGCTGGTCGGCCTCGCCGTGACCGGCGTATCGCTCCTCTTCACGCACCTTCACGTGCACCATCCGCTCATCGTCGTGGGGGCGGCCCTGCTCACCTCGATGACCTTCGCCCTGGGCGGATTCCTCAACGCGCTGTTCGCGAAGAACTTCGACCAGGTCAACATCATCCCGACGTTCGTGCTGACGCCGCTCAACTACTTCGGCGGCGTCTTCTACTCGGTGGCGCTGCTGCCGCACTGGGCGCAGGCGATCTCGTATTTCAATCCCATCCTCTACATGATCAACGCCTTCCGCTATGGCTTTCTCGGCGTCTCGGATGTCAGCGTGGGCGCCGCGTTCGCCATCATGACGGCCGCCGTGGTGGTGCTCTTCACCGCCGCGATAGCGTTGATGGAGCGGGGCTCCGGAATCCGCGAGTGAAGGCACGGGTTGCGCTGGTGAGCGCGCGTGCGGCGCGCCACCTCGACGAGGATCTGGCGCCGCTCGCTGGCGCCATCGCCGACGCCGGCGCGCAAGCCGTGGTCGCCGACTGGGACGACCCCGAGGTCGATTGGGCCGCATGCCGGGTGGCGCTCCTGCGCTCGACCTGGGATTACACGCAGCG
Source organism: Steroidobacteraceae bacterium (assembly GCA_035545455.1). Classification (GTDB taxonomy): domain Bacteria; phylum Pseudomonadota; class Gammaproteobacteria; order Steroidobacterales; family Steroidobacteraceae; genus 13-2-20CM-66-19. The sequence goes on along the minus strand of DASZYK010000062.1, from coordinate 2,223 downwards.
CCTGGACGAGTTTCTCGCCTGGGCGGAGCGGACCGCGCAGCTCACGACCCTCCTCAATCCTCCGCCGGTCATCCGCTGGAACATCGACAAGCACTATCTGGCCGATCTCGCGCGCGCCGGTGCGCCCATCGTTCCGACCCGCTTCGTCGAGCCCGGCCAGAGCGCGCCGCAGGCGCTGGAGAGGTTCCTGGCCGAGGAAGGAGCCGGGGAGTGGGTCGTGAAGCCGGCGGTCGGCGCAGGGTCGAGGGATGCCGCGCGTTACGGCCGCGGCGATGAGCGCGCGGCGACCGAGCACATCGTGCGGCTCATCCAGGCGGGGCGCAGCGCGGTCCTGCAGCCCTACCTCGGGCAGGTCGACCGTCACGGCGAGACGGCGCTCATCTATTTCGGTGGCCGTTTCAGCCATGCGATCCGCAAAGGACCATTGCTGCGCCGCGGCTCCGCGCCCCCGAGCGCGCTCTTCGCCGAGGAGCACATCACGCCCCGGACAGCTGCCGCGGAGGAATTGCGGGTCGGAGAGCGCGTGCTGGCGGCATTGCCGTTTGCGACACCTCTCTATGCGCGCGTGGACCTGATCCTCTCGGACGACGGCGGGCCCCGCCTCCTCGAGCTCGAGCTCACCGAGCCGTCACTCTTCTTCTCGCAGGCTCCAGGCGCGGCCCGCCGGCTGGCCGATCAGTTGTGCGCCCACTTGCCGCTGCTGTCGCGGTAGTACCAGCCATTCTTGCGCGAATGCGCCGCCCAGCGCTGCGCAAACACGTTGCGGATGTCCGCGGCCCACTCCGGGTGGCCGTTCGCCTTGGCGACCTCGCCATAGAGAAGTGACAGGTCCTGGTTCTGCTGCGCGACCAGCCGCACGAGCGTGGCTCGCTGCGCGAGAGGCACCGGGCCCGCATCGCGCTCGGCGATCGTGCCGTCGGCGGTGAATCCGATCGCTCCCGACGCGAAGAAGGGCTTCAGCTGCTGAAAGCGCTGGTGCATGGAGGCGATGATGGCGCGGATCTGCGGCGTCGAGATGTCGAGGTTGGCCCGCTCCTGCGCGGCGGCCGCCGGGATCAGCAGCTCCAGTACGCGGCCGGTGGCGGCCAGCAGCGCGGATCCCGGCGCGATCGATGCGCCGCGGTCGGAGGAGGGTGGCGCCTCGCCAGGAGCGGCGTGCGGCTTCGACTGGGGCTCCTGCTCCGGCACCGGGCTGGCGCTGCCGGTCACCGCGTCGATGATCTTATCGGCCGCACGCTGGGCCTCGGCGGCGGGGAAGTAGACGTTCACCGTCACGCAGCCGGCCAGGAAGCTCAGGACCAACAGGCTGGTGAGGCAGGGCACGGCCATCGCACGCTTCATGAGAGTCTCCGAAGTCTTTCCCGGGGGATTGTGTCATCGGGCGCTGAATCGGGCCTTAACCCAGCCCTCACTTTGCGCACCGCGGCTCACTTTCCACCGCTATTTACCACGAAATTGCGGTCGCGCATGCCTTGGGCGATCTGCCCGACGAGCCGCGGCCAGTCGACGCTGTGCACGTTGCCGATGATGTCGAGCCGGGGCAGACCGCTTCCCTTCACCAGGTAATAGCCGCCGCCCGGCGCCGGGCCCGTGCCGGACATCGCGCAGACCTCGTTCCGCAGGCGGCAGCCGATGCCGACACGGTCGTAGCGGAAAGTATGGAAGAACGTGAGGACGCCGGATTCCAGCGCGGCCTTCACGGCGCCGGCGGCGCCGCCGAGACCGGCGATGCGCGTGACGGCGTTCTGGCTGATGCGATGCGGCGAGCGATCGCCGGGGACGGTGTAGAGCCGCGCGTCGAAGGCGACCGGTGACCAGTTGAAGAGCTGCAGCCCCCGCACATCGACATTCACCCGGCCGGTCATGGATCCAAAGGCGAAAGTGTGGGTGATGAGGTCGAGATCGAGGCCGCGGGCGAGGACTTCGGCCGAGAGACTGGGCCAGGGACCGAGGGGATGCTGCAGGACGATGTGGCTGCCGGTAATGGTGCCATCGAACACCTTCGCGATGAGATCGCCGTCGAATGTCAGCTCGCGGTCACGGTAGCGCACCAGCGGTATGTGGCCGGCGAGCTGGCCATTCATGATGGGCCAGCCGAACGCCTTGGAGAGCTGCGGCATGCTGATCGGCGTCACGTCTGCATCGAAGTCGATCTTCGCCTGCGAGGTGCCGAGGTCCCGGCCGACGAGGGTATGCACGATCACGGCACCGTCGAAGACGGGC
>DASZYK010000061.1:0-3308 GCA_035545455.1 Steroidobacteraceae bacterium | reverse complement strand
ACTCCTGATACGCGGCCGGGGTGTTTGTGCGCACCGCCCGCTGCCACGCAGCCTCCTCGGCGAGCTGCGCGATGCGCTGACGGGCGACGCCCGCCAGCTCGCTGTCGGGGTGGCGCTGCACGAACACCTTGAATGCCTGGGCGGTGCCGGCCTGCTGCGCGACACGCCAATCCTCCTGCGTGCGGCTGCAGCCGCTGAGCAGAACCAGAATGGACGCGGCGGCAATCGGACCTACCGCACGATACTTGAATCTCATCGATACCCCCGGTGGCGCTTGCCCCTATTATGGTCAACCATGACCGAAACGCCCAAGCGCAGACTGCTGGACCGGGTGGGAGTGTCGCCGACCTTCGTCGCGGCGAGCTGCCGCCTCACCGGAGACGTCGAGACCGACGGACCGCTGCTCCTTTGCGGCTCGATCCGCGGCGACGGCCGCGTGGGCGGGGCGCTGAGCCTCACCGCGGAAGCGCATTGGGAGGGCGAAGTGCATGCCGCGGCGGCAGTGATTGCCGGACGCTTCACGGGGCGCCTGGTCATCGAGGGGAAGCTGGAGATTGGCGCGTCGGCCGTGATTCACGCCGACATAGTGGCGCATGCCGTCGCGATCGCGCGCGGCGCGGTCGTGGATGGCGACATGACCGTCACGGGCGGACAGCCTGTCGTGCACTTCGACGAGAAGCGCCATCACACCCACGGAAGGAATCATCGGCAGTGATTGCCCGGCGCAGAACGCCGCTCCCGGCGGCCTGGGTCATGAGGGCGCGAAACGACGCGCGCGCAGGGCCGAGGTCACCCGGCCGCTAAGCGCCGGTGAACACCGGATCGAGATCCGCCGGCTCGTCCCCAACTCCAAGCTCCGCGAGGATGCGCCGCTCCACCCACGTGGGACCCGTGAGCCGGTCGAGAAATCCGCAGTGCCCGCCGAATTGCGTCACGACGATACGCAGCGCCGGCGGCCGCGCCAGGCGGTCCAATCCGCCCGCGGGAATGATGGGGTCGTCGCGTGAGGTGATGAGGGTGGTCGGCGCTTCGAGCTCCGCCAGCCTCGTTCCGGTGATCGAGTAGCCGTCGAGATAGTCATCGAGACTGGCGAAATCCGTGAAGCGGCGGATGAGCTCCGCGGTGAGGCGCCGCAGATCACGCACGCGCCGCAGCTCCGCGAAATCATAGTGGGCCGGCCATGCGGCCTGCTTCTTCAGCAGCGAGCGCCACCATTTGCGCACGAAATAGAGCGGATAGCCGGCGAAGCCGCTCTCCAGCGCGCGCAGGGTATCTCCCGGATCCAACACGGGAGAGACCGCCACGATCTTCGCGATGTCGAGACCGGCGGCCCGCGCCTGGGCACCGACGCGCAGCATGAAGTTGCCGCCCAGCGAGAACCCGACCAGCCGCAGCGGCTTGCCTCCAAGCGCCGCGTGCAGCGCGCGCATCGCGCCGACCACCTCCGGCAGCAGACAGGAGTGAAAGAGCCCCCGGTTGAGATGGTGCGTGTCGCCGTGATCCCGCAAATTGAGCCGCAGAACGTCGAAGCCGCGCTCGAAGAGCTGCTGTCCCAGGGAAAGCACATACAGCGACTCCGCGCTGCCCTCCCAGCCGTGCAGCAGCACCACCGGGACCCCTCGGCTCTGTCTGGGTGAAGAACGGAAGCACTGAAGGCGTACGCCCGCGCCGCAGTCGAGTAGCAATTCCTGTTGGGCTGCGATCAGCGGTGCGGCGCGACGCGCGATCGGACCACGCCGCGCGACGGTACTGGCCAGCATCGACTGCAGATGGCGGTTGCGGAGCCATGCCGGAGGACGGAAGTCATCCGCAGGCACCAGACCCGCGGTCAGCGCACCAGGATCTCGACTCGATTGTTGGCCTTGCCGGCTCGGTTCCATTCGCCTGCCGTGAGCTCGTCGGTAACCGCAGGATAGGGCATACGGGTAGCGGCAGGATCGCCCACAAGGGTCTCGACGTCCAGCGCGCCGTGGGTCGAGTCGCGGATCCCGGCGATCAGGTTGGCGAGCGCCAGCGGCATGCGCTGCGCGGGTGGGAGGGCATCATCGGCGGGATTGCCCACCACGTCGCACTGGGCGAACGGCGTCCTGGCCGGAGCCAGGGAGTACCCGTCGACCGGGTTGCCCTTGAGGCAAAATCGGCCCGCGAACGTGCGGATCTGCACCACGCCGCTGACGTGATCGGCCACCAGGCGGTCCAGCATCCGCCGGATGACGTCGAGCCGTGAGTCGCCGAGAGCGTCGGCGCCGTACGGGACGTCGAGCACGAAAGGCTTGGGCGTTGCCTGAGCCGGAAGGCTCCGCACCGGGAGTGCCGGCGCCGAAACCAGTGTGGCCGCGGGCCTGTCGGTGTGGCGTGAGGACATCGCCTGGCGAAGCAGCGTCAGCTCCGCTCTGGCCGCCTGCAACCGCGAATGATCGCGCCACCACGAGCCCGTTGCGACCAGGGCGACCGCGCACGCCACGATGGCCACTCCGGCCAGCCCGCGCGCGCCCCGCGGCGCAGCCGGGGCGGGCAGCAGTGCGCGAATCTCCGCCGTGATGCGCTCCGCGTGGGCCTCGAGAGTGCTCTGGAGCCACCGGCGCGAGGCGGATAGCGAGTCCGGCTGCTCATGCTGGCCCCCGCCGCCTCCCCTGTCGGCGCCCGGCATGAGCGCCTCCACCGGCCTGAAGGTCGTTTGCTCCTCGCTGCGCCGGTCGGCGATCAGATGAAGCTGGTAGAGCACCTTCGACACGTCGGCGTGCTTGATCTGCTTCGGCAACACGCCGACCGCGCCGAGGGCGCGCGCCTGTCCCAGGTAGACCTCGCCCTCCTGGGACGTGTACATCATGATGGGAATGGTGGCGGTGCGCGGGTCGTTCTTGATGGCCTGCACCGCCTGAAACCCGTCCATGCCCGGCATCATGTGATCCATGAAGATGACGTCGGGCCGCCGATTCCCCAGGTAGCCGATGGCAGCCTCGGCGCTCTCGACGCTGTCGACCTCGATGTCGTGCTTCTCGAGGATGCGCGCGAGGAAAAGACGCGCCGACCTGGAGTCGTCGACGATCAACGCCCGCTTGTGCGCCATGCGCGAGAGTCTTACATGCGCTGTGCGCAGCGCGCAATGGGATTCGCCGCGCTCGCCGCTCCGTGATACAAATCAGACAGCCGTGCGCATGGCCGTGGCGGACCACGCGCGGGCAGACGATCGGCGCCGCGGCGGGAGAGCGCTCGAGGGCGCCTCGTCCGTGATGCGGATCACCGCCCCGGCAAACAGCGCGAGGAAGGGTGTCTGGACATGCACGAGATGCCAATGCATCAGCGCG
>DASZYK010000060.1:0-6733 GCA_035545455.1 Steroidobacteraceae bacterium | reverse complement strand
CGCGCGCCGCGCCGCCTCGAGCTCGAGCGGCGTGCAGAAGCAGGGGTAGACCGCGTCCTGCCGCTCGAGTGCCTCGATCAAACGGGCGTACAGCGCGCCGCGCTGCGACTGGCGGTAGGGCCCGCGGTCATCCTCCCGGTCCGGTCCCGCATCCCAGTCCAACCCGAGCCAGCGCAGATCCTCGAGCATCACCGCCAGGTGCGCCTCCTGGCTGCGCTGCGCGTCGGTATCCTCGACGCGCAGCACGAATCGGCCGCCGGCGCGCCTGGCCAGCAGGTAGTTGAAGAGCGCCGTGCGCGCGTTGCCGAGGTGCAATTCACCCGTCGGGCTCGGCGCGAATCGCGTCACCGCGCCGCGGTCGAACCCTGCGGGAGCTGTGCTGTCCATTCCGGTCATGAAGGCAATGGTACGGGGTTTGCCGCGGGAGCACATCGCCCAGCTTCGGGGGCCCCGGCGCTGCTAAGATTCCCGCCTCGATGATCCATGCGACGGAGACCAGATGCGCGCCCGCCACCGGACCCTGACAGTGAGACTCGCCTTTGCCCTGGCGACCGGCTTCGCCTGCCTGCTCCTCGTGCGGCCCGCGGCGCGCGCGGATGACGCCCCTTCCCCGACCTCGAACCCCGAGGTCCGGGTCACCACGAACATGGGCTCGTTCGTGATCGAGCTGCGGCCCGACCGGGCGCCCCTCACCGTCGCCGACTTCCTGCGCTACGTGCGCGAGGGCTTCTACACCAACACCCTCTTCCACCGGGTCGTCACCAACTTCGTGATCCAGGGCGGCGGCCACACCGCTGCGGCGCCGTATGGCCTGAAGCCCACCTACCCGCCCGTCGACAACGAGTCGGGCAACGGCCTGCAGAACAAGCGCGGCGCGGTCGGCCTCGCGCGCGCCGCCGGCCCCCACACGGGCAATGCGCAGTTCTACATCAATCTGGTCGACAACCCGGAGCTCGACCCCCTGCCCACCCGCTGGGGTTATGCGGTGTTCGGCCAGGTGGTGCAAGGCATGGACGTCGTCGACCGCATCGGCGTCGTCCCGACCGGCGCCTTCGGCCCGTTCAAGTCCGACGCGCCGCTGAAGCCCGTGATCATCCAGAGTGTCGAGCTCATCAGCCCGCCGCAGCTCTCGACGCCCGCGCCGAGCGGACCCCCGGGCGGCCCGGCATCAGGGGCTCCTCCATCCGGCACGCCACCGTCGGGAGCGCCGCCATCGGGAACTCAGCCATCGGGAACGCAGCAACCCGGTGCGCCGCAGTCGGCGCCCGCCGAGTCGTCACCACCGCCGGCCGCCAACCCTCAGGGGCAGACCGGCGAGTCGGGCACGCAGCCGCCGGCATCCTCGGGCCAGAAATCCGCCACACCTCCGGCAGGTACTCCACCGGGCGCGGCGGGCGATCAGTCATCCGGTGCGACGCCGCCGCAATCGCAGTCGAAGTCACCGCCGGACGAGGCTGACCAGCCTGACGGCACCTCACTCGAGCGGTGACGCCGGTGCCGGACCCCGCAGCGGAGCGGGTTCCGGGCTCGACGCCCGCGCGCTACCTCTTCGTCTCCGACGTCCATCTCGATCCCGCGGAGCCCGAGGCACAGCGGCAGTTCCTGGAGTTCCTACGCACGAAAGCGGCCGGCGCCCGGGCACTCTACATCCTCGGGGATCTCTTCGAGACGTGGGTCGGTGACGACGATGCCGAGAGCGAGCGAGCCGCGGTGCTCAGCGCGCTGCGTGCACTCACGGAAAGCGGCGTCGCCTGTTTCCTGCTGCATGGCAACCGCGACTTCCTCATCGGTGAGGACTTCTGCCGCCGCACCGGCTGTCAGCTGTTGCCGGATCCCGTGATTGCCGAGCTGGAAGGTGACCGGGTGCTGCTGACGCACGGCGATGCGCTCTGCACGGACGATCACTCCTATCAGGAGCTGCGCAGCATCGTCAGGACGCCGGCCTGGCAGCGGCGGTTCCTCGGTCTGCCGCTCGCGGACCGGCAGCTGCTGGCCAACGAAGCGCGGGCCGGCAGCCGCGCGCACACGGCGCGCACCATCCCGAAGATCATGGATGTCAACTCAGGAGCGGTGACGGCGGCTTTCAAGGCCGCGCGCGTCCGCCGGATCATTCACGGACACACCCACAGGCCCGCCGTGCACGATGCGCTGGTGGACGGCCAGTCCGTTCAGCGCATCGTGCTGGGCGCGTGGTACGAGCAGGGCAGCTACCTCGTGTGTGAGGCCGGACGCTACGAGCTGCGGATGCTGCCCCGCTGAGCCGTCACTGCGGGCCTGGTCCAAGTCACGGCGCGGGCGGCGGCGCCGGGGGCGGCGGGCCCATCCCGGGGCCGTGCCCCATCCCATGCATCATCAGGCCGTGCATCCTCATTCCATGCATCATGCCGCGTTGCGGCATGAGGGCGTCGAACTTCTTCATCTGCGCCGGACTCAACACCGCCGAGAGCTTGTCGGCCGTGTCCTTGCGCACGGCGCGATGAGCCGCCCGCACCTGCTGCATCGCCTGCTCCATCGATTGCCTCATCCGGGCATGCTCAGCGGTGAGTATGGTTTTCACCTTCTCCTGCTGCGCGGGCGTCAGATCCAGGAGGATCGTCAGCCGGTCCATCCGATGCTGCTCCATCCTCTGCTCCATCGCCTGATGGCCGCCGTGCCAGCGATGTGGCGGCGGCGCGGCGGGTGCCTGGGCCAGCGCCATCCCGGAGGCGCATAGCAGCGCAATTGCGGCAACACTGTGTCTCATCATGGGTCGTCCCCTGCGTGGGTCTGATGGACGCGACTCTAGCGTCTTTCAGCGAAGCGCAAAGTAAGCAATCTTAACTCCGCCGGGGCAGCGTCAGCCGGGCCTCGAGCCCGCCTTCCGGGCGGTTGCGCAGCACCAGCGAGCCGCCGTGCGCCTGCGCCACGTCGCGCGCGATACTGAGACCCAGGCCCGTACCGCCGGTGTCGCGATTGCGCGAGGACTCCAGGCGATAGAACGGCTCGAACACCTTCTCCAGCTCCTCGGGAGGGATCCCCGGACCGTCATCGCAGACGCTGATCTGCAGCTGCGCGCCATCGCGCACGGTGATGCGGGCACGGCCTCCGAAGTTGATGGCGTTGCTGACGAGATTGGTGATGCACCGCTTCAACGCCTGTGGCTTGCCCGGCAGCGGCCTGGAGGCGCGTCCCTCCACCGTCACCTCCCGGCCCATCTCCACGAACTCGCCGCGCACGGTCTCGAGCAGCAGGTCGACGTCCACGGGCTCCGGCGGCTCCTCGTCATTGAGACCGCGAAAGAGCGCCAGCGCGCCGCGCACCATGCCCTCCATCTCGTCCAGCTCCTTGCCGAAGCGCGCCTGCAGCGCCGGGTCATCGATCTGCGTCTCCACCTGCAGCCGCAGCCGCGTGAGCGGTGTCTTGAGATCATGCGACATGGCTGCCAGGACGCGCGTGCGGCTGTCGAGATAGCGGTGCAGGCGATCCTGCATCGTGTTGAACGCCCGCGCGGCGTGACGCAGCTCGCGCGCGCCCTTCTCTTCCAGCTTGGGCTGCCGGACACTGCGCCCGAGATTGTCCGCCGCGCGGGCAAGCCGCGACAACGGCAGGGTGATGCTGCGCGCAGCGATGTAGAGAGCGATGACCAGAACCGCCACCAGCAGGAGCAGGTTGACCGTCAGGCTCGCAGGCAGCGGCGCTCCCGGAGCGATGCGCGTCACGCGATAGAGGAGATGCGAGTGGTCGGGCAACTCGACATCGACATCGTAGGACTGCGTGGGGTGGCCCGGCGGCATCGCGGAAAAGGGCGACGGGACGGGAATGACGAGGGAGGCCGGGGCCGCCGCCGCCCGCACCGTGACGCCGTAGCCGCTGCCGAGATCCGACCGCAGCTGCCGCGCCAGCACCTCCTCCAGCTTCGAGGCGAAAGGCAGTTGAATGAAGAGGCCCGGCCATGGATGCATGCGCATCGGCGGCATCGGGTGCCGCGGGACGGCAGGCGGCCGCCCCGGGGCACCCACGCGGTCGTGCGAAGGCCCGTCCCTCGGCTCGGTCCGTGCCTCGATCGGCGGCAGCAGGTCTGCCTGTCCGTGCCACGCAGACCGGTGCCGCATGAGGCCGCGGCGCGCGCGCCGCATTGCGAGCCGCTCCGCCTGTTGCTTCAGGCGCGTGACGGTCGGGGCCCGCTGCTCGGGCGGCAGCTGCTCGAGGAGCAGCGTGATCTCCGTGATCCGGCGCGACCATTCCCGCACGCTGCTGTCGAGCACGAACCGCTCCAGGTGCCGCGCGAAGAGATAGAGGCTCGCGCCCTGCGCCAGCACGACGGCGATCACCAGCGCTGCGATCAGGCGCCCGAAGAGCGACTGCGGCCAGAGCGGGATGCGCATCAGCCGACCCGGAGCGTCTCAGGCGCTCTCGACCGGAACCCCGATGACATAACCTTCGCCGTAGACCGTCTTGATGATCTGGGGCGCGCGGGCGTCGTCGCCGAGAATCTGCCGCAGCCGGCTGACCCGCACGTCGATGCTGCGATCGAACGGGTCGGCCTCGCGCCCGCGCAGCAGCTCCGTGAGCTGGGCCCGCGACAATACCCGGTTGCCTGCGGAAAGCAACACAGCGAGCAGGCGATATTCCGCACCGCTGAGGGAGACATCCTTACCTGACGCGTCGGTGAGCGTCCGTCGTGTCGTATCGAGCCGCCAGCCGCCGAAGGTGAAGCCGCGGACGAGCTGCGGGTTGGGGTCGCGAGGCGCGTGCGCGGCGCGCCGCAGCACCGCCCGGATGCGCACCAGCAGCTCCCGCGGATTGAAGGGCTTCGGCAGGTAATCATCGGCGCCGATCTCGAGGCCGACGATCCGGTCGACGTCCTCGCCGCGCGCGGTCAGCATGATCACCGGAATCTGCGAGTGGGTGCGCAGCTCCCGGCAGAGAGTCAGCCCGTCCTCGCCCGGCAGCATGAGGTCGAGCACGATCAGGTCGACTGGGGCGCGATCCAGGATTCGCCGCATCTCGCGTCCATCGGCGACGGCGGTGGTGCGGAAATCGTTCTTCTCCAGATATTGACTCAACAGCGAGCGGATCTCGCGGTCGTCATCGACGATGAGCAGGTGCGGGCGGTCGGCCATGGAACGAAGATAATCGCGTCGCGCGCGGCCGTTGTAACCAAGTGTTATTGGGCGGCCGGCGGACCGGAATGGAAGCGCAACTGAGCATCGGGCGCCGTGGCGAGCCGCGCCTCTTGCTCGGCGAGCTCGCCGAGTCTCTCCCGCCATCGGGGCGCCGCCTCCTGTGCGAGCCCGAGGTACTGCTCGAAGTGCCGCGCCTCGGAGCGCGCGAGCTGCTCGTAGAATCCCGCCACCTCGGGCGGCAGCCGCGGTGCGAGCAGCCGGAAGCGCTCGCAGGAGCGCGCCTCGATGAGCGCGCCCGTGAGCAGGAGATCGAGCTTGCGCCCGGGATCCGCGGTGCGCAGCGCCGCGCGCAGTCCCGCGGCGTAGCGCCCGGGCCGCTGCCGCTCGAAGGGCACTTCGAGCGCAATCATGAGCTTCTGAACCTGCTCGAAGTGCCGCAGCTCCTCGCGCGCGAGCCGCGACAGAGCGGCCGCAAGGCGCCGGTCCTCGGGATAGGTGAACATCAGCGCGAGGGCCGTCGAAGCGGCCTTCTTCTCGCACTGCGCATGATCGTTGAGGAGCTCCCGCCACCGGCCCGCCGCGGCCTGCACCCAGGCCTCCGGGGTGGGTGCCAGAAGGATTTTCGGCTCGCTCGCGCTCAAACCGGCTCCAGGTACCGCTCGAGCTGCCGCTCGAGCGCCTCCGCGGCCGCGAGCGCGCTCGGGAAGCGCTCCTCCGGCCGCTTCGCGAGGAGCCGCTCGAGCAGGGGCTGCAGGCCATCGAGGCCCGCCGCGAGCTGCGGCACCGGCTCCTTGCGGTGCTTGTAGATCAGCGCCATCGGGCTGTCGGCGCGATACGGCTTGCCGCCGGTCAGCATCTCGTAAAGGATGACGCCGAGGCTGTAGAGATCGCTGCGCGCATCGGTGGGCTCGCCGTGTCCCTGCTCGGGGCTCATGTAGTGCGGAGTGCCGAAGATCAGGCCCCGCTCCGTGAGATCCAGCCTCTGTGCCGCATCCTTGGAGAGCCCGAAGTCGATCAGGGCGATGCTGCCATCCTCCCGCAGCATGACGTTGCCGGGCTTCAAGTCCCGATGCACCACGCCTTCGGCATGCAGAGCATCGAGAGCCCGCGCGATGGCCGCCGCTACGCGCACGGCCCACCGCGGCGCGACCTGCGACTTCATGCGCCGGCGCAGATCGCCGCGCGGAAAGTACTCCATCACCAGCCACGCGTGCTCGTCGCTGACGCCGAGATCGAAGAGCCGCACGATGCCGGGATGGCGGATGCGCTGCGCGATCTCGTACTCCTGCAGGAATCTCAGAAACGAGTCCGGCGCATCGCCCTCTCCGTCGGGCTCGTCACGCACGACCTTCAGCGCGACCAGGGAGCGGGTCTGCTCGCGCTCGGCGAGAAAGATATCGGCACGCGTGCCCGAGGCCACTTGCCGGATGCGGCGGTAGCCGCGGATGAATACGCCGCCGAAGCACTGTGACTCCGGCGCGGCGCGCGGGTCGCTGGGCTTGCCGGTCGGCGGTTCCTGGGGCGTGTCCTGGGGCATCTGAGTCGCGGGTGGAGGATCTCGGAGGCTGCACTCGGGGAGGATCTCAGAGGTGCAATCGCGGGGACGGGTCTCGGAGTCGTGCGCACAG
>DASZYK010000059.1:0-16722 GCA_035545455.1 Steroidobacteraceae bacterium | reverse complement strand
GTGCATCGACCAGCGGTCGGCCGAGCCATGAAGCATAGGCAGACGGACGCGCTCCGCTGCCGCAGGTCACGGAGGCGGCGCGGTCAGGCCGTCCTCCAGGTGTTCGCCGGCATGCCGCGCACAAACTGCTCGAGCCGGCGCGCGTCATCGGCCGGGACCGTCAGGCCGAGCTTCGAGCGCCGCCAGAGGACATCCTCCACCGTGAGCGCCCATTCGTGCCGCCGCATGTACTCGACCTCCGCGGCGGTCAGATCCGCGCCGAAGCGGTCACCCAACGAATCGAGCGAGCCCGCTCCCTCGAGAATGCGCTCCATTCGGGTTCCGTAGCTGCGCGCCAGGCGGGACACGAGCTCGCGCGGCAGATGTTGCCAGCGCCGGCGCGCATCCTCGACGAACTGCGCGAAGGAATCCTGCGGCAGATCCCCGCCCGGCAGCGCCGCGCTGTCCGTCCAGCAGCGCTGCGCGCCGCCGACGAGCGGCTGCAGTTTTGCCAGCGCCGCCTGGGCGAGCGTGCGATAAGTCGTGATCTTGCCCCCGATCACCGAAAGAACCGGCGCGCCTTCCGCGGTACGCTCGAGCGCGAGCTCATACTCCCGGGTGACTTCCGACGCCTCGAGCGATGCGTCATCTCGCAGGGCGCGCACGCCCGAGTAGCTCCAGGCGACATCAGCCGGCGCGATGGCGCGCCCGAAATAGCGGTTGACGCTGTCGCAGAGATAGGCGATCTCCTCCTCCGAGATTCTCGCGGTGTCGGGGCCGTTCTCCCAGGGAACGTCGGTGGTTCCGATGAGCGTGAAGCGCCGCTCGAAGGGAATGGCGAAGACGATCCGCCGGTCGGGGTTCTGCAGGATGTAGGCGTGCTCGCCCTCGAAGAGCCGCGGCACGACGATGTGACTGCCCTTCACGAGCCGGATCGGCTCCGGGACGCCGAGCCCGAGAGCGTGCCGGATCTCGTTCACCCAGGCGCCGCCGGCATTCACGATCGCCTTCGCGCGAATGGCGAGACTGCGCTCGCCCTCCTCGCACGCGCACTCAGCGTGCCACCCCTCCGGGCCGGACCTCGCGCGGATCAGGCGGGTACGCGTGAGGATCGCCGCTCCCCGCTCCGCGGCATCCATCGCGTTGACCAGGACGAGACGGCTGTCATCGACGCTGCAGTCGGCGTACGAGAAGCCCTTGACGCATGAGTCGACGAGAGGCGCGCCGGCGGGATCGCGCCGCAGATCGATCGCCCGCGAAGCCGGAAGACGCCCCCGCCCGCCGAGACGATCGTAGAGCAGGAGCCCGAGCCGGATCTGCCAGTGCGGCCGCGAGCCTGGAGCGTGAGGCAACACGAAGCGCAACGGGTGCACGAGGTGCGGGGCGATCCGCAGCAGGCGCTCGCGCTCCGCCAATGCCTCGCGGACCAGCCGGAACTCGCGATGCTCGAGGTAGCGCAGTCCGCCGTGGATCAGCTTCGTGCTCGCCGAGGAGGTGAACGCGGCCAGATCCGACTGCTCGATGAGGCATGCGCGCAGGCCTCTACCCGCAGCGTCGCGTGCGATGCCGGCGCCGTTGATGCCGCCGCCGACGATCAACAGGTCGACGCTCAGCTGCGGCGCCGGCCGCATCCGATCCGCGGAGTCAGAGTCCGGCACGGTTGGGTGGGGCGGTGGCACACGTTATACTTTACTGAAATGCCGGCGCCGCGCAGCACGCTCACGCCAGGATGTGGGCCGCATGTCGAGATTGGACAAGATGGGCGTCGCCTATTCACAAGCCCGGGAGCACCGACCTTGCCGAGCCTCTCCTGCCCGAAGGGATCCGCGCCAGTCATCGGTGCGGCGCTGCTCACGCTCGCACTCGCGCTGCCGCCACCGGGCCTCGCCTCCGGCCGACGCACCCTGACGCCGATCAAACACGTCATCCTGATCATCGGCGAGAATCGCACGTTCGATCATCTGTTCGCGACCTATCAGCCGCCGCACGGCCAGAAGGTGTGGAACCTCCTCTCCCGCGGGATCGTGAAGGCGGACGGCACGCCCGGCCCGAATGCCGCACTGGCCCGCCAGTGGCAGGCCCTCGACACCGGGACGTATTCAGCCGCCCCGAAGCGCACGGCGCCCTATGATTTCCTGCCGGCGATGAACACCGACGGGGCGATGCAGAAGCCGGCGTTCGCCACGGTGGCGGAGGCCCGGCGCCGCGAGCTCGGTCTCGCCGCGGCCGACTATGGCGAGCTCACGGCGGGTGGCACCGGCCAGCCGAAGGGGGTCATCGACACTCGCTTCCCCATGAGGTTCGCGAATGCCCCCATCGACCTCAGCCGCTATCTGTCCTACGACGCGTACGCCTCGAGCCCGGTGCATCGGCTCTTTCAGATGCGCCAGCAGCTCGACTGCTCGATGGCCGCCGCCACGCCGGACAATCCGAGCGGTTGCCGCGCCGATCTCTTCGCCTGGGTGGGAGTCACGGTCGGCGAGGGAAGCAACGGCGCGCCGCGGCCCGCCGGCTTCACGGACCAGACGACGCGCGAAGGCCCGACCGCCATGCAGTTCCTCAACATGGCGCGCGGCAACGCCCCGTATTTCGCCGAGCTCGCGCAGGAATACACGCTGAGCGACAATTTCCACCAGGCCGTCCTCGGCGGCACCGGCGTCAACCACATCATTCTGGGCTTCGGCACGCTCATCTACTACGAGGATGCCGCCGGCAGGCCCGCCAGGCCGCCGGCCGGCCAGATCGAGAACCCCGATCCCGAGCCCGGCACCAACAACTGGTACCGGCAGGACGGCTACGGCGATGCGAAGACCGGCGGCGGCGGCTCCTACGTGGAGTGCGCCGATCCGGGTCAGCCCGGCGTGGCGTCCGTCGACAGCTATCTCAGGGCGCTGCCTTATCGGGCGTTCCGCAACGGCAACTGCAAGCCGGGCGCCTACTACCTGGTCAACAACTACAATCCGGGCTACCTCGGAACCGGCCGGCCCGCGCCCCTCGGCCCCAAGCAGTTCACCATACCCCCGACCCGTCAGGACAACCTCGGCCTGCTGCTGAGCCGCCACCACGTCACCTGGAAGTACTATGGCGAGGGCTGGGACGGCGGCCGCGAGCGGCCCGATCCCGGCGCCTACTGCAACATCTGCAATCCGTTCCTCTATTCGGAGCAGATCATGACCGATCCGGCGCTGCGCCGGAACAACGTCGGTCTCAGGGACCTCTATGCCGACATCCGGCGTGAGACGCTTCCGGATGTTTCCATCGTCAAGCCCGACGATCTGCTCGACGGCCACCCGGCCGCCTCCAAGGTCGATCTGCTCGAGAGCTTCATCCGCAAGATCGTGCGGATGGTGCAGGCGAAGCCGCGGCTGTGGAACGACACGGCGATCATGATCACGTTCGATGAAGGCGGCGGCTTCTACGACCAGGGCTACGTACAGCCGATCGACTTCTTCGGCGACGGCACGCGCATTCCGCTCATCGTGGTGTCCCGCTACTCGCGCGGCGGGCGCATCGTGCACACGTACGGCGATCACGTCTCGTTCGACAAGTTCGTCGAGGCCAACTGGAAGATCCGCGAGCGCATCTCGTCCCGAAGCCGTGACAATCTGCCGAATCCCGTCAGCTCGCCCTCGAATCCCTACGTGCCGCGCAACGCCCCGGCGATCGGCGACCTCATGGACATGTTCGACTTCCGCTCCGCGCACCGGCGCTGAGCGCGCGGGCCCGGCCGCCAACCCGGATTATTCAGGAACGGCACAGGTATTCACCGGGGACGCCCCGGAGCCCGAACTCTCAATGGTTCGCGAATAACGCGGGCTAAGCCCTGAGCCTGAGCCCCTCGGGATCGTAGAGCGGCTGCAGGCGGACGACGGCGGGGCGAAGCTCGCCGAAGATGTCGATCTGGAACGTCTCGCCCTCGCGCGCGAGCGCGGCCGGCACGTAACCCGCGGCGAGGCTCCTGCCGATACAGTGGCCGTACGAAGCCGAGGTCACGTATCCGACGGCCGCCCCATCCTTGAGGATGGACTCGTAACCGATCGCCTCGGTCTCCGCGCCGGGCAGCTCGAGGATCACGAATCGCCGCCCGGGACCTGCGGCACGCTCGGCGAGCGCGGCGGCGCGCCCCGTGAAGTCGGGCTTGTCGAAATCGATGTAGCGGTCGAGCCCGGTCTCGCCGGGCGTATAGTCGGGCCGAAAATCCTTGTTGAACGAGCCGTAACCCTTCTCGAGCCTGAGCGAGGACAGCGCGCGGCCGCCGAAATGCACGAGGCCGAGGCCGCCGCCCGCCTCGAGCAGGTCATCGTGCAGGGTTGCGAGGTAGTCGGGTGTCGTCCAGATCTCGTACCCGAGCTCGCCCGTGAATCCTGAGCGCGTCAGGATCGCCGGGGCGAAGCCCACGGGCGTCTCGGTGAGCTGAAAGAGCCCGAAGGCGCCGCCGGAGAGATCCCGGCGCACCAGGCGCTGCAGAAGCTCGCGCGACCTGGGACCGGCCACGGAGAAGCCCATCAGGCTCGATGACGCCGGGCGGACGAACACGTCGGCCGGGATATCGGACGACCAGAACCAGCGCAGATGAAACTCCTCCGCGAAGCCTGAGCCGATGATCAGGTAGCGGTCCTGCGCGAGACAGGCGATCGTGAGGTCGCCGACGATCCTCCCGGCCCGATTGAGCATCGGCGCGAGCCGCAGCCGTCCGGGCGCCGGAATCCGCGAGGCGAAGACCCGGTCGAGCCAGCCGCGCGCTCCGCGGCCCGTCACCTCGTACTTGCCATAGTTGGTCGTCTCGTAGATGCCGACGGCGCTGCGCACCGCGCGGCACTCCTCACCCACGTGAGGGAACGCCTCCGACCGGCGATAGGTCGGCGTCTCGGCCGGTGTCACGCCGCGAGGCGCGAACCAGAGCGCATGCTCCAGCCCGAAATTCGCGCCCATCACGGCCCCCGCCGCCTTCAGCCGGTCGTAGAGCGGAGAGCGGCGCACCGGGCGCGCGGCGGGCAGCTCCTCGTTGGGATACGCCAGCCGGAAGCGTCTGGAGTAATTCTCGGGCACCTTGATCGAGGTGTACTTCGGGGTTGCGAAGCCGCCGAATCGCGCGACATCCATCGACAGGATGTCCTGGCCCGGATCGCCCTCGGCCATCCAGCGGGACAGCACGAGCCCGATGCCGCCGCCCTGGCTGAAGCCCGCCATGACGGCGCAGGCGACCCAGAAGTTCCTGAGGCCGCGGACGGGCCCGACGAGCGGATTGCCGTCGGGCGCGAAGGTGAAGGGGCCATTGATCGCCTTCCTGATGCCGGCGCGTCCGAGCGCGGGAAAGTGTTGAAAGCCCACCTCGAAATAGGGCGCCAGCCGCTCGAAGTCCTCCGGCAGCAGCTGCATGGAAAAATCGTCGGGTGTCGAGAGCGGCGCCCAGATCACTCCATGCGGCTCGTAGGTGCCGATCAGGGCACCGGCGCGCTCCTGGCGCATGTAGATCTCGCCCGAGTAATCGGTCGTGTTGACGATCTCGCGCTCGCGCCCCTGCAGCTCCGGGATGTCCTCGGTCACCAGATAATGGTGCTCCATCGCAAGCACGGGCAGCTCGATCCCCGCGAGGCGCCCGACCTCGCGCGCCCACAGTCCTGCGCAGTTGACCACATGCTCAGCGTGGACCGTCCCTTTGTCGGTGACCACATCCCACGTGCCGTCGCGACGCGGCGTCAGCCCGATGACGCGGGTGAAGCGTTCCACCGAAGCGCCGAGCTTGCGAGCCGCCTTGACGTAAGCGTGTGTGGTTCCGGACGGGTCGCAGTGCCCCCCGTCCGCGCGCCAGAGCGCCCCGGTGAAGTAGCGGGTGTCGATGAGCGGATTCAGCCGCCTCGCCTCCTCGAGCGAGATCATCTCGGTCTCCATGCCGAGATACCGGGCGCGGGAGCAGATGAGCCTGAGGCTGTCGAGCTCGCCGGGCGTGGCCGCGAGCATGAGGCCGCCGTTGGGGTGCAGTCCGCACGACTGGCCCGAGAGCGCCTCGATCTCCCGATACAGGTCGATCGTGTACTTCTGCAGCCTGGAGATGTTCGCCTCGCCGTTGAACGTATGCATGCCGCCGGCCGCATGCCACGTCGAGCCGGCGGTGAGCTCGCTCTTCTCGAGGAGCAGGACGTCCCGCCAGCCGATCCTGGCCAGGTGGTAGAGCACGCTGGCGCCGACCACCCCGCCTCCGATGACGACGGCTCTCGCGGAATCTTGCATGGGAGACATTCTCCGGGCGGCCCCGAACGGATGGACCTGAACGGATGGATGATAACCCTTGACTCGCAGGCCATCAGCAGACAACGTGTGCCCATAGGGGGTGGAGAGATCGCGGGTGACGCGCTTATCGAGGTCGCTCTGTTTCGCTGCGGCACTTGCCCTCATGGCCTCGGGTGCCTGCGCGCCCGCACGCGCCGGCTCCGCGGTCATCGTCTCCTCGAAGCTCTCGAGCGAGTCGGCGATGATCGGCGAGATGATCCGGCTCAGGCTCGAGGCCACCGGCATTCCGACCGTCGACCGCATGCGGCTCGGCGCGACGCCCGTGGTGCGCAGGGCGCTTCTCGACGGGGAGATCGATCTTTACGTCGAATACACCGGCAATGGCGGCATCTTCTTCAATATGCCGTCGAATCCCGCCTGGAAGGACCTGCGCAAGGGCTATGAGCTCGGCGCGCGGCTCGACTACGCGAGAAACCGCATCGTCTGGCTCACCCCGGCCCCAGCGAGCAACGCCTGGGCGCTCGCGGTACGCCGCGACGTCGCGAACGCCTACCATCTGCGCACCATGAGCGATTTCGCGCGCTGGGTTTCGGGCGGGGGCAAGGTGGTGCTGGCCTGCTCGGCCGAGTTCGCCAACGCCGGCACCCTGCGCTCGCTCGAGGACACGTATGGGTTCAAGCTGAGCTCGGATCAGATGATCGTGCTCGCCGGCGGGGAAACCACGGCCATGATCGCCGCCGCCGCCGCGCGCACCGACGGCACCAACACGGCAATGGTCTATGGCACCGACGGGGGGATCGCCGCGGCGGACCTCGTGGTCCTCGAGGACGACCGGCACGACCAGCCCATCTACGCTCCCGTCCCGCTCATCCGGGCGGCCGTGCTCCGCGCGCATCCGCAGATCGCCGCGCTCGTCAAGCCGCTCATGGAGAGCCTCGATCGTGACACGCTGCAGCATCTGAACGAGCGCGTGCAGGTCGACGGCGAGTCGATTCAGGCAGTCGCAAGGGATTATCTCGACCGGAAGGGCCTGCTCGAGTGAGCACCCCCGGATTCCTGCTGCCCCGGCCGGCTTCCGAGCGGGACGCCGCGGCGCTCCCCGGCGTCGACAGACTCGGCGCGCTGCTCGTGCTCGTCGGAGCAGCCGGGCTCGTCCTGCTGCCCTTCGTCTATTTCAAGGCAAACCGCATCGTGCCCGGCGATCCGCTCGGACTCGCGCAAGTGCTGCCGGCCTGGGCGGCTCTCGGCTTTCGGGCGACGCTCGCGGCAGTGGCGGCCGTGGCGCTCCTCGCCGCGAATGCGCCGCTTCGCCTCGCAGCCGGCCTCGCCGGTATCGTCGCGATCGCAATGGCTCTCGCTGCCGCGGCCAACGCCTTGACGCCTCCACACGACCTCGTCGTGCGCGTGGCGCCCGGAGCAGGATTCTGGTTGCTGCTCGCGGCGCTCGCCCTGCTCGCGACGGATGCGATCACCCGCATGCGTCCCGGACCCGGCGCCCGCGTGCTGCTGCTCATCGCCTTTCTGGGCGCCGCGGGTCTCACGTTTGCGCACGGCACCTTCGACAACGTCTCGGTCATGCGCGAATACGCCGTGAACGCCTCGGCTTTCAAGGTCGCGGCGCGGCAGCACATCCTGCTCTCGCTCGGTTCGCTCGGCGCCGCCGTCATCGTGTCGCTGCCGCTCGGGATCGCCTGCCACCGCATGCCGCGCCTTCGGCCCGGCATCCTCGGCGCGCTCAACATCATCCAGACGATCCCTTCGATCGCGCTCTTCGGCATCCTCATGGCTCCACTCGGCGCGCTCGCCGCGCACGTTCCGCTGGCCGCGTCCGTCGGGATCCGGGGCATCGGCGCCGCCCCGGCGGTGGTGGCGCTCTTCCTGTACTCGCTCCTGCCGATCGTCGCCAACACGGCCGCGGGTCTGGAGCGCGTCTCGCCCGCCACGGTGGAAGCCGCCCTGGGCATGGGAATGACACGGTGGCAGACGCTGACGAGTGTCGAGCTCGTTCTCGCGCTGCCCGTCATCATCACCGGTATCCGCATCGTCCTCGTGCAGAATATCGGGCTCGTCACGGTCGCAGCGCTCATCGGCGGCGGCGGCTTCGGCACGTTCGTCTTCGGGGGGATCGGACAGGCGGCCACCGATCTGGTGCTCCTCGGGGCGATTCCCACCGTGGTGCTCGCTTTCTCGGCCGCGGTGCTGCTCGATGCGCTCGTCGAGCTCCTGGATCGCGTACCCCGATGATCGTCATCGAAAGTCTCACCAAACGCTACGGCTCGACCACGGCCGTCGATGCGGTCTCGATGACCGTCGAGCGCAACTCCATCACGGTGATCGTCGGCACGTCGGGCTCGGGCAAGTCGACGCTGCTCAGGATGATCAACCGCCTCATAGAGCCGACGAGCGGCCGCGTTCTCATCGAAGGTCGCGACACGGAGAGCGAGCCCGCCCACCAGCTGCGGCGCCGGATCGGCTACGTGATCCAGGGGCACGGCCTCTTCCCCCACCGGACCGTCGCGGAGAACATCGGCACCGTGCCGCGCCTTCTCGGTTGGGACGCGAGTCGGATCCGCGCGCGCGTCGCGCAGCTCCTCGAGGCGCTGCAGCTGGATCCGGCCCTCTACTCCGGGAAGTATCCGCACCAGCTCTCGGGCGGCCAGCAGCAGCGGGTGGGAGTGGCGCGGGCGCTCGCCGCGGAGCCGGCGGTGCTGCTGATGGATGAGCCGTTCGGGGCGCTCGACCCCATCATCCGCGGGAAGGCGCAGGACGACCTGCTCGACATCCAGCGCAAGTTCGGCACGACCATCCTGCTCGTCACACACGACATCGACGAGGCGTTCCGGCTCGGCGATCGCGTTGCCGTCATGAGCGAAGGCCGGCTGATCCAGTACGATCGGCCCGAGGTGCTGCTGACCCATCCGGCCGATCCGCTCGTCGCGCGCATGACCGGCAGCACGGAGCGCGCGATGCGGTTGCTCTCGCTCGCCACGGCGGGCGAGGCGGCGCTGCCCCTGGCGCCGAACGAGGCCGCCACGAGCGGACTCGTCGTTCCAACATCCGCCTCGCTGCGCGAGGTGCTCTCGGAGCTCCTCTGGCGCGGCAGCGAGTGCGCCACCGTCGTCGATCGCGATGGCACGCCGCAAGGACGGCTCACCCTTGCCGCCATCCTGGCGCACGGACGATCGCGTTGATGCGGCGCGCCGCCACGATCCTGCGGCTCGCCGCCCTCGGACTGCTGCTGGCGTTTCTCCTGGCGCCGCAGCGGTTCGCTCCGCTCTTCGCGCCTCTCACCGAGGGGGGAGCCCCGCCGATCTACGATCAGGGCAGCCTCGCGATGCTTGCGCTCGCGCACCTCGCAACGGTGCTCGCCGCCTGCCTGGGAAGCACCGCGGTCGCCGTCGCGCTCGGCATCCTGGTCACACGCCCGGGCGGCTCGGAGTTTCTCCCCCTCTCGCGTGCCGTCGTGAGCTTCGGCCAGACGTTCCCTCCGGTCGCCGTCCTGGCGCTCGCGGTGCCGCTCATCGGCTTTGGCGAGAAGCCGACGCTGATCGCCCTCTTTCTCTACGGGTTGCTGCCGATCTTCGAGAACACGGTCGTGGGCTTGAGAACCTGTCCGGCGGCAGTCCTCGAGGCGGCGAGCGGCATGGGAATGAGCGCCCGGCAGAGGCTCGTCGCGGTCGAGCTTCCACTGGCTATGCCATTGATTTTAGAGGGAATCAGGGTCTCCCTGGTCATCAATATCGGCACCGCGACCCTGGGGTCGACCGTCGCGGCCAAGGGGCTCGGCGAAGTGATCATCGCGGGGCTCCTCTCCAACAACACGGCCTTCGTCCTGCAGGGCGGGCTCGCCACCGGGTTGATGGCCGTCCTTCTCTATGACGCCGTGGCAGCCCTCGAGCGGCGGCTCTGCCGTACGGCCCGCGTCGAATGAGGCGACGCGACGCCGCGCTCGCTGTCCCCACGCGACACGGGATTGAAAACTCGCGACCCACTTCAACAATTCCCAGCGTCGACACGCTCCGCCAATGTTATGATACATAGGTAAAGTTACAGGTTTCGGTGTTACCGATTCCAGACATACGCTCCAATCCGGTCCTGACTCCGGGCCCCAGCCGCCCTCGACCCGCGGTCGAGCTCCCCACCCTTCTGCTCCTGCTCGCCACCTACGGCGGGTGGCTTGCGATGACGTCCAGGTACGGACACTGGCCGCTCGCGATCGTCGCCCCGCTCACGGCAGTGCTCATCACCCTGCACAGCTCCCTGCAGCACGAGATCGTGCACGGGCATCCGACGCGCTGGAAGCGGCTCAACCGGCTGCTCGCCATCGTGCCGCTCGAACTGTGGATGCCTTACCAGCGCTACCGCGACCTGCATCACAAGCATCACTTCGACGAGCGGCTGACCGATCCCCTCGATGATCCGGAATCGTATTACTGGACGTCCGAGGGCTGGCGAGGATTGAGCCCCTTGATGCGCGCGGCGCTGCGCATCGAGCAGACCCTCGCCGGCCGCCTCCTCGTCGGGTCCTTCCTGCGCATCTGGATGTACCTGCGCTGGGACCTGCGCAACGCCTGGCGCGGCGAGCCGGGAATCCGGGCGGTCTGGGCGGAGCACCTCCTCTGGTGCATCCCGGTCCTCCTGTGGGTGAAGGTCGCCTGCGGCATGCCGCTCTGGATCTATTTCCTCGCCATGGTGATTCCGGCGAACGGCATTCAGTTGATCCGCTCGTTCGCCGAGCACCGCGCGCGTCCCGCGGTACGCGAGCGGATCGCCATCGTAGAGGGATCCTGGATCCTGGGGCCGCTTTTCCTCTTCAACAATCTGCACTCGCTGCACCACGAGTCGCCCGGCATACCCTGGTACGAGTGCCCCGCCCGTTACCGGCAGGAGCGCGAGCGGCTGATCGCCGAGAACGGCGGCCTCCTCTACCGCACGTACTTCGACGTCGCGCGGCGTTACCTGTTTCGCCGTCACGACGAAGTGCAACACCCGACTGAACGCGTGCCGGCAGTGAGCGTGTGACGCCAGGCTACGCAGGCTCTGCGTATCCTGCCGCCCTCGCCTCCCGGTCCCATTCGAGGGCCGGATCGAACACCGCCCGGGTCGCCTCCGCGAATCCCTCCAGCATCAGGGGGTCGGCGAGCTCGGCGAACCACGGTTTGCCCGCAGCAGCCGTGAATGCGGCTCGAAGCCTTGCCACCTCGGCCGCCGGCATGCCCGCGGCCGCGACACAGGCCGGCATGGGCGCGAGCCCGGTCGATGCCAGCACGCGCACGCCCTCGCAGAGCTGCGGTGCGTGCTGAGCGATCAACATGTGCCAGTAGGCGTCCAGCGGACCAACGTCAATGCGCCCCTCACGCACGGCGTCGAGGACGTTTCGTGCAGTTACCAGGTTGCCGACCATCTCGCGGTAAAGCGTCCGGCGCTCCGGAGTGCGGTACGCGAGCAGATGGTGACGAAACGCATTGAAGCCGGAGTGTGAATGCGCCACCGTCCAGCCCGCGCGGGCGCCGAACGTATCCTCAAAGCGCGCGTAGGGAGAGTCCTCGCGGACGATGAGATCCGTCCGATACACCGCGCGGCCCTCTGCCCACGGCACGCGTGGAATCGGCGCCGCGATGGGCTCAACCGGTGCGAGCCGCAGCGCGATGGGGTAACCGCACATGAGCACGGCGCCGAGGTCCGGCCGTGACCAGAGGTGCTCGAGCGGCTGCGGGGCGGGATACGGCAGGTACTCGAGCCTGACGTGCGCTTCCTCGGCGATTCGCCCGAGAAGCCCGCGCCAGAGCGACTCGACCTCCGCTGTCACCGCGTACATTCGCGCATTGGCGATCCACGAGCTCATGCGCAGCTTCTACCCCGTCGCGACGCGTCCGTCCCGCATCCTACCGCCATCGCGCGCTGACGTACGGGACCGAAGGGAGCTCACGCATGCGAGCCCAGCTCGCGCGTTCTGCGCGCCACGTAGTCCGTGATCGCCTCCTTGACGGCCGGATCGAGGGGCGGCGGCACGTACTCGGCGAGGAGCTTCTGCCAGATCCCGGTCGCCCGCTCGGTGGCATTACGCGACCCGGCCTCCGTCCAGCTCTCGAAGTTCGACCAGTCGGAAAGGAGCGGCCGATAGAAGGCCGTTTGATAGCGCGCGAGCGTGTGCGGCTCGCCGAAGAAATGACCGCCAGCCGCCACGGCCTTGATCGCCTCCACGGCGAGATCGTCGTCGTCGAAACTCACCGGTTTCAGCATCTCGCTCCAGTTCCTCAGGAGCTCGGCGTCGACGATGATCTTCTCGAGCGAGGCCGACAAGCCTCCTTCGAGCCAGCCGGCCGCATGATTGATGAGATGACTATGGCTCAGGATGGCTGCCTGCAGCGAGAACGCCGTCTCGTAGGTCGCCTGGGCGTCGACGACCGGCGAGGCGTTCACGGCGCTGGTGCGCACCGGGATCCTCAGGCGCCGGCCGATCTGTGCGGCGGCGATCACGGCGTGGACGTATTCCGGCGTGCCGAACGCGGGCGAGCCCGTCCGCATGTCGACATTGGATGTGAAGCCTCCGAGGACGCACGGCGCGCCCGGCCGCAGCATCTGACAGAGCGCGATGATGCCGAGCGCCTCGGCGGTCTGCTGCACGAGCGCTCCGGCCAAGGTCACCGGCGCCATCGCCCCCATGAGGGTGAACGGGGTGATGACCACGCATTGGCCGTGGCGCGCCATCACCATGATGTTGTCGAGTATCTCCTCGTCCACCCGGCGCGGCGAATTGACGTTCGTGACGGTCATCAGAGTCGGGCGCGAGACCAGCTCCTCGACCGTGCAGGCGTGCTCTATGGCGGACATCGCGATCGCATCCTGCGCCTGCACGCCACCGATGCCGCGCGCGGCCCAGACGATGTCCGCGCACTCGATGTGCGCCTGGTAAACGGCGAGATGGCGCACGGCCACCGGAAGGTCGACCGGCTCGACGACGATCCCGCCCTGCCAGTGCAGCACGCCGAGCGAGTGAATGAGCCGCAGGATGTTGCGGAAGGACTCGATGTCGCCGTAGCGCCGGCCATGCTCCCGATCGTTGATGTGCGGCGCGCCGTTCACGGGACCGAAATTGACCACGTCGCCGCCCACGTGCAGATGGCGCTCCGCGTTGCGGGCATGCAGCACGAAGCTCGCGGGCGCGAGCGCGAGATGCGCCTCGACGATATCCCGCCCCAGGCGGACGATCTGCGTGTCCTCATCCACCAGGGCGCCGGCGCGGCGATACACCTCGCGGGCCGCGGCGCTTCGGATCTCGAGACCCGCTTCCGCCAGCACCCTGAATGCGGCGAGCACGATTCGCTCCACCTGCTCGGCCGTCAGGATCTCGAGCGGCGGCCAGCGGTTCGTGAGGCGGGGAATGGGCGCAAGCGATGCGCCCGTGGAGCGCGCCGCGCGCCCCCGCTCGCGCTCGCGGCGCCGCGGCGAGGGCGCGGGAGGATCGGTCATGACAGGTCTCCGGCAAGATCCCCGAGCGCCTGCGCGAGCGGCCCGAGCCAGGGCTCGAAGTGACGCCATTGCTCGAGCCCCTCGGTGTTGATGGGCCGGCGGACCTGCTCGGAGCTCGCCGTGTGCACGCGGCGC
The DNA here is from genome assembly GCA_035545455.1 of Steroidobacteraceae bacterium. Lineage (GTDB taxonomy): Bacteria > Pseudomonadota > Gammaproteobacteria > Steroidobacterales > Steroidobacteraceae > 13-2-20CM-66-19. The sequence goes on along the minus strand of DASZYK010000059.1, from coordinate 2,904 downwards.
GGGGTCTTGTGGAACTCGAGGCAGCCGGGCTCGAACTCGAGCCCGCAGAAATCGAGGATGCGGCGCACCTGCGGCTCGAAATCGGCGACCAGCTCCTCGTGCTGCACGCGCAGCACCCTTCCCGGGAGCACGCGGTCCCAGTGCGCCATCAGCTCGACGTAGGTGCGGTAATAGCGGGCGATGTCCTCGAAGGAGTAAGTGAATTGCTGCCCGGAGGCGAAGAGCTGCTTGAAATTGCTGAAGCAGCAGGCCATCGCCGCGCGGCGCGCGTCGATGATCCTGGCGTTCGGCAGAATGAGGTGCATCAGCCCGATGTGCCGGAAATTGTTCGGCATCTTGTCGATGAAGCGGGGCTTGCCGGAGCGATAGAGCAGCGTGTCGGCGAGATAGCGCTCACCGAAGCGCCTGAAGTCCTCCGCCGGCAGCTCGGCGAGCACGTCCGGGTAGCGCGGCCGATCCCGCCCGCTCTCGCGGCCCTGCAGGCTCTGCGCGAGACGGGGGATGTCCGAGAGCTCCATCGTGCCTTCGACGCGGGAGTGCGACGCCAGGATCTGCTCGATGAGCGTCGAGCCGGCGCGCGGCAGACCCACGATGAAGATCGGCGCATCGCTCAGGTCACCCCAGCCCCGGCGCGCGGCGAAGAGCTCTTCGGTGCAGACCTCGATCTGCAGGCGCGTATTGCGCTCGATGAACTCCGGCCGGTAGCGGCATTCGCTCTTCTTCAGCGCGTTGCCGCGCTCGTAGTACGAGAACGATTCCGCGTACTCGCCCCGGTCCTCGAGCGCCTTGCCGAGCGCGAAGCAGAGATGGAAGCGGTCCGCGAGAGCCGTGCGCGGCGCGGCTTCCGCGGCCCGCATCGCCGCGAGCTCCTCGTCGCTGAATCGATAGGTCTTCAGGTTCGCGAGGCTCCAGTACGCATCACCGTAGCCCGCCCTCACCTGCGCCGCGCGCCGGTACGCCTCGATCGCCTCGTCCTGGCGCCCGAGGGTCTTCAGCGTGTGCGCCATCGAGAGGTGCAGCTCCGCGTGATCGGGAGTCTCCGCGAGCAGCTGCCGATACTCCCTCAGCGCCTGCTCGCACTCGCCGAGCTCGGTCGAGAGAGTCGCCTGGGTGATGCGGTAGGCGCGCTCGCCGGGCTCCGCCTCGCGCAGCATCCGGACCTGCTCCCGGGCCTGGCGGTGCTTGTGCCGCTGCAGCAGCACCTGTGCGTAGTCGTAGCGCGCCGCCCGATAGTCCGGAGCCCTCTCGAGCACGCTCTCGAGCAGCAGCTCCGCGTCGTCGAGCACGTCGAGCTTCATCCCGATCTGGGCGAGGAGCCGCATCCCTTCGATGTGATCCCCGTGCTCGAGCAGATAGCGGCGCACCAGGGCCTCCGCAGCCTCGATCTCGCCGTCGGCGAACATGCTGCGGGCCGTGACGATCTCGGTCGGAAGACTGGCGAGCTTGGTGACGTGCGCAGCGGCGTTGTCCGCCTCCGTCCGCCGCCCCGCCATGGCGTAGAGCGCCTGCAGCGTGCGCCAGCTGCCGGGCAGCGCCGGATTGAGCGCCACCGCCTGCTCGAAGGCGGCTATCGCGGGCGCCGCCGACCGTTGTGCGACGTGGCAGTAGCCCCTTTCCTGGTACAGCCGCGGGTATTGCGGATACAGCTCCTCGAGGCGCGCGAGTGTCGAGAGCGCCGCGGGAATCTTCCCCAGACAGCGCTGCGCCACCGCGAGCATATAGAGGAGATCGCGGTCTTCCGGACGCCCGGCCAGCAACGTCTCGGCGGTCCGCGCCGCCTCGGCGAACTGGCCGCGGTCGAGGAGCTGGCGCACGCCCGCCGGCCCGGATTCGGGGCGCGGCGGAGCGGCGCTGTCGGCCTGCATCGGTATCCCACGGCCTCTGATCACACTGGCGGGATTCTACCGCAGTCCCGCCCCGGACCGTCCCGGGTCAGTGATGCTCGGAGAAGCTGTAGCCGAACGTGAGCTCGATCACTCTCGGACGCATGGGCGTCTCCGTCAGGATCCACTGCCGGCTGGTGGTGAACAGGCTCTTGTTCACATCGGTGATGTTCGTGCCCATCAGCGACACCGTCCAGTTGTCCTTCGCCACGCCGGCGGACAGATCGTAGGTCGTCCATGCCGGCTGATCGTACGACTCGACGTTGCCGGAGGCCGACCGCGAGTGCGACTGGTGCTGCATTCCGATCTGCACGTACGGCAGGTAATTGCCCACCGCCCAGTCGTACCGCACGCGCAGGTTTCCCTCGAACGGCGGAGAGTTCGCGAGCGGGCTGCCGACCCGCCCGTAGACGTCCTGGATCGGCGTCGCCACGCCATTGACGTAAAACACCGAGAGCGGCTTGCCAAAATCCGCGGTCCCGGGAATATTCCCCACGAGCGAGGGCGAATTCTTCAGCTCGCCGCTGTTCCAGGCGGCCGCGCCGTTGACCGAGAGTCCGCGCCACACGTTCGCGGCCACCTGCAGCTCCACGCCCTTGACCTGATAGTTCGGGCCGTTGGTGTTGTAGGTCAGGTTGCCGAGGCCGCATTGCGGACAGAAGAAGCTGACCTGCGCGTTGCTCCAGTTCTCCTGATAGACCGCGCCGTTGACCTCCAGACGGTGGTTGAACCACATCGTCTTCCAGCCGATCTCGTTGTTGGTGAGGTTGTCCGAGAGGTAGGACTTCGGCGTTGCGTACTGATTCACCCCGTTGACGTCCGGCAGGTGCTGGGAGCTGCCTCTGTTGAAGCCGCCCGGCCTGAATCCCTGCGAGTAGGTGTAGTACACCAGGATGTCGGGGGTGATGTGCCAGGAGAGATCGGCGCGGCCGCGCATGCCGTTCTCCGTCAGCGTGTGCGGATCCTGCAGGGCGAAGTTGGTTCCGTAGGGCGAAGTATGGGGGTCAGTAGGCGAACTAGG
>DASZYK010000058.1:0-4355 GCA_035545455.1 Steroidobacteraceae bacterium | reverse complement strand
AATCCGCCGGCGAGCGACTCGTCGTAGTTCATGAGCAGCATGAGGCTCGCCAGCACGCCGGCGAGCAGGAAGGGGCGGCCGGGAACGCCGCGCGAATTGGCCCGCGCGAACGCGGGCGGCAGACTACCGTGCCTTGCGCAGCTCTGCGCGACCTCCCCGGTCACGAGCGTCCAGCCGTTGAGCGCTCCGAGCCCGCTCACCACGACGAAAGCCGCGAGCAGCATGCCCGAGCCGCTGCCGAGGTATCGCGTGAGGAGATCCGCGAACGGCGCGCTGGAGGAGGCGAGCTCCTTCTGCGGGATGAGCAGCAGCGGGATCGCGGAGATCAGCATGTAGATGAGCGCCACCAGCGCGGTTCCCGCGAACGTGGCGCGCGGCACGGTGCGCGCCGGGTCGCGCACCTTGCCGGCCGGCACCGCGGCGCACTCCACGCCGATCATGGCGAAGAGCGCGATGGTGGACGCACTGACCAGCGATCCGAGGGAGAGCGGCGTCGCCGGCACGTGCGCGAGATACGCAGTCGGATGCTTCCAGAGCTGCCAGACGCCGAGCGCGACGATGGCGAGCTGCGGCAGCAGCTTCAGCGCCACGCTTGCGACCTGCACCCAGCCGGCGGTGCGCAGCCCGCGGAGGTTGACCAGCACGAACAGCCACACCAGCCCGAGAGCCGTGAGCGCTGCGAGCGGCCGGCTCGAGGCCAGGACCGGCAGGAACGCGGAAAGGTAACCGACCACGCCGACGGCGATGGCCGCATTGGTCACCCAGCAGCTCACCCAGTAACACCACATGATGAGGAATGCGACGCGGTCGCCGAAGGCTCGTCGCGCGTAGGCATATGGGCCGTCATCTGCGGCGAAGCTGCGCGCCAGTCCCGCGAACACCCAGGCCACCATCAGGCAGCCCACGGCCGTGATCACCCAGGCGCCGAGGGCGTTCAGCCCGTAGGGGGCGAGCGACGCAGGCATCATGAAGATGCCGATGCCGATGGTGTTGCCCACGACGAGCGCCGTGCACACGAGAAACCCCAGGGGTCGCGTCGCCGGAGCCGTTGCACCGCTCACGTGAGCCCTTCAGGACCGCTCGAGCGCTTCGCGGAGCGCAATCTCGATCAAGGTCATGGCCTCATCCACGTGGCCGCGGTCGATCATGAGCGGCGGGATGAAGCGCACCGTGCTCAGGCCGCACGACAACAGCAGGAGGCCATTGTGGAAGGCGCGTGTCAGCATGGCCTCGCACAGGGCGCGCGCCGGAGTGCGGCTCGAGCGGTCGGTCACCAGCTCCATGCCGATCATCAACCCCTTGCCACGCACCTCGCCGATGCACTCGAAGCGCTCACCGAGGCCGCGCAGTCGCTCGATGAAGTAGGCGCCGACCGCGGCGGCATTGGCGGCGTACTCGCGCTCCACGAGATCGAGCGTCGCGAGCGCGGCCGCGCAGCACAACGGATTGCCGCCGAAGGTGTTGCCGTGCGCACCGCGCTTCCATTTTTCCATGAGGGTGTGGCGCGCGACGACCAGACCCATGGGGAGCCCCGACGCGAGTCCCTTGGCGAGCGTCATGATGTCGGGCGATACCCCCCAGTGCTGGCTGGCAAACATGCGGCCGCTGCGCCCGACGCCGCACTGCACCTCGTCGAAGATCAGCAGGATCCCGTGCCGGTCGCAGAGCGCCCGCAGCCCGGGAAGGAAACTGTCGGGCGGCACCAGATACCCGCCCTCGCCCTGGATGGGCTCGACCAGGATCGCTGCCACCTCCGTCGCCGGCAGGTTGCTCTGGAACAGCACGTTCTCGATGTAGTCGAGAACCGCCTTTCCCTGGTCGGCTCCGGCCAGCAGCGGGCGATACGGGTTGGGATAGGGCACGTGCGTCACCCCCGGCATGGCGGGGAAGAAGCCGGCCTGCTGGGTGTACTTGCTCGAGGTGAAGGCGAGCGAGCCCATGGTGCGGCCGTGGAAACCGCCGAGAAAGCCGATGAACCGCGGGCGGCCGGTGACGTAGCGCGCGAGCTTCAGTGCGCCCTCGACCGACTCGGTGCCGCTCTGGCACATCAGCACCTGAACCGGCTCGCGCATGGGATCCAGCGCGTTGATCTTCTCCGCGACCCGCGTCATGCGCTCGTGCCAGTAGTCCGAGGAGATGTGCAGGAAATCGTCGGCCGCTTCCTTGATCGCCTGTACGACCTGCGGGTGCGCATGGCCGGTGCTGCACACACCGATGCCGCTCATGAAGTCGAGAAAACGGTTGCCATCCACGTCCCAGACTTCCGCGCCGCGTCCCCTCGCCATCACGAAGGGATAGTCGCGCGGATAGGAAGGAGTCGTGACCGGGCGGTCGCGGGCGATGAGCGCCTGCGCCTTCGGGCCCGGGAGCGGCGTGCGGATGTGCGGTGGTGGCATGTCGGTTTCCTAGAGCGGATCTTCAGGTGGCGGTGGGCAGGGTGATGCGGACCGGACGGGCCTGCGCCTCGCGCGTGCTCGCCTCGAGCGCACGCAGCGCGCGCAGCTCGGCGGGCTCCGGCGCCGGCAATGTCTCGAGCCGGGCGGCTACTTTGAGCGGCCAGCCGGTCGCCGCCCGCGCGGCGTCCACGGTGATACCGGGGTAGAGTGCGCTCAGTGTGAGCTCGTCGGTGTCCGGGTCGGGCCGCAGCACGCCAAAGTCGGTGATCACGGCGCGCGGACCGGCGCCCGGCGAGCCCGTGGCGGCGCGCGCGCCCGAGCCCGCGAGGTAGCCGCAGGAGGTGCGGAAGTCCAGGCGGGGCACGAAACTGCGCGGCGTCTGCTTCATGATGATCAGCACCTCGCGCGCGAAGCTGGCGATCTCAGGGGCGCCGCCGGCACCCGGCAGGCGCACTTTCGGCCGCGTATAGTCTCCGATCACGGTGCTGTTCAGGTTTGCGAAGCGATCGATCTGCGCGGCGCCGAGAAAGCCCAGGTCCACGCGGCCGCGCTGCAGATAGTGCGCGAAGATCTCCGGCAGCGGCACCACCGCGGTGGCCGTCTCAGCGAGCTCACCGTCACCGATCGAGAGCGGCAGCACCGTGGGTCGGGTTCCAACCGTGCCGGACTCGTAGATCAACACGAGGTCCGGTGCATGAGTCATGCGCGCCAGGTTGCATGCCGCGCTCGGCAGGCCGATGCCGACGAAGCACACCGCGCCGTTCGGAAGCTGCCGCGCGGCGGTCACCGTCATGATCTCGTCCGGTGTGTAGTCGCGTGTGCCAGCAGTCACGCGGCAACCCCCAGCGTGCGCAAGTGCTCCGCGTGGTCGGGTACGCCGAGCACGTGCCGCTCCATCCATGCCATGAAGGCGCCGCGCTCGCGCGCGATCTCGTCCCAGGCCAGGTAGAAGCGATTGTCCCGAGGATAGTAGCCGTGCGCGTAGGACGGCCAGGCTCCGCCCGGCACGATACTCGCCGCCGTGATGAGCCACGAGGGCAACACCACGGCATTGAGGTCAGCCTCGAGCCGCGCCACCTGCTCCTCGACCGTGACCAGCAGCCGCTCCGCCGCCATCGCCGCTTCCTTCGCAGCGCCGACGATGCCGCGCAGCAGCACGTTGCCGGCGGCGTCGATCTGCTGCGCATGCAGGATCGTGACGTCGGGACGGACGGCCGGCACCGCCGTGAGCGCCCGCCCGGTGAACGGGCAGCTCAGCGTGCGGCGGCTCGAGGACGGCACCCGATCGAGATCCGTGTCGGCGTGATGCGGCATGAGTCCGCAGGTCATGCCGCCGGCGCCCGCCTGATAGGCGAGGGCGAGCTCCGCGTGCGTGAACTCGGTGAGCGCGAGCGGCTGCGGCCAGCCTTTCTCCACCGCATCGCGCAGCCGATGCAGCGAGCCGACCCCGGGATTGCCGCCCCAGGAGAAGGTGAGCCGTGAGGCGCAGCCCATGCCGATCAGCTGATCGTAGATGAGATCGGGCGTCATGCGGATCAAATGCAGATCGCGCCGCCCCTGGCGCACGATCTCGTGTCCGGCGGCGAACGGGATGAGGTGGGTGAACCCCTCGAGCGCCACGCGCGCACCGTCGCGCACATGCGCTGCAATCGCCTCCTTCAGCGGCAGCAGCTGCATCGATGCCTACTCGACCACCGTCTGCGACTGCTCGCGCAGGTACTGGGGCAGGTAATAGAAGGAAGCGATGGCCTTGCCGGTCGTGCCCGAGCCTTTCCATCCGGCGAAGGGCTGGTAGCCCGGCCACGCGCCGGTCGTCGCGCCCTGCGGCCGGTTGGCGTAGGTGACACCCGCCTCGATGTGCTCCTGGAACCAGGGCACCTCGTCGCCGGCACCGTAGAAGCCGGCCGTCAGACCGAGCGGCGAGGCGTTGGCGAGCTCCATGGCCTCGTCCCGGAAGGC
>DASZYK010000057.1:0-4787 GCA_035545455.1 Steroidobacteraceae bacterium | reverse complement strand
CGCCTCTTCGGCCTGACGTGCGAGGAGGCCTTGGCGGGAGTCACCCGAAATGCGGCCCGCGCGCTCGGCCTGCAGCAGGAGCTCGGCACGCTGGCGCCCGGCAGAGCCGCCGACTTCGTGGTCTGGAGCATCGGGGAGCTGGAGGAGCTCGGCTACTGGAGCGGCTTCAACCCGTGCCGGTCGGTCGTCAAGGCCGGCCGCCTGGTCTCCTGATCATGGGACGCATCGGCAATCCTCACGACCCCGACGCGGCCGGCGCCGGTCCGGGTGCTGCCCGCATCGACCGCTGGCTCTTCGCCGTGCGCCTCTTCAAGTCGCGGTCGCTGGCGGCGGATGCCGTCAGTGGCGGCAAGGTGCACGTCAACGGCGCACGGGTGCGGCCGTCGCACAGTGTGCGGCCCGGGGACTTCGTGACCTTCAGTCGCGGGGCCGTCGATTTCGAGTGCGCGGTAGCCGCGATTCCGGAGCGGCGAGGGCCCGCCAGGGAGGCGGTGGCCTGCTACACCGAGACGGATGCCAGCCGGGAGCGACGCGAGCAGCACGTGCAGCGGATGCGCATTGCCGCTGCGCTGGCGCCCCGCCCGGAGGAACGTCCGGACAAACACGACAGGCGGGAGCTGCGGCGGCTGCGGGGAAGAAGCTGAGCGGAAGGCACGGTGGATCCGGCTGCGCACGGCTCGGGAGAGAAGCTTGGCGCAAGGCGCGGCGGCAACTGACGGCACCGGGGCGGAAGGCGCGGCGGGCGCAGTTGAGTGTCACTGAAGCATAGCGGCGGTGGTTTGAGACGCGATTGAGCGACGGGCGGTCGCAACCGGACAGGTCACCCCCTCCCGTTTGGTCGATAATCGCCACATGAAGCGGGCTGGCATCGCCGGCGCGAGGTTTTCCAGATGTCTCTGAGCGTCTTCGATATCTTCAAGGTCGGCGTCGGGCCGTCGAGCTCGCACACCATGGGGCCGATGCGGGCCGCGTGCGAGTTCGCCCTGGGACTGGAGCGCGACGGGTTGCTGTCGGCCACGCAAGGGGTGACGGCACGTCTCTACGGCTCTCTCGCTCTGACGGGCCTCGGCCACGGGACCGACCGGGCAGTGCTCGTCGGCCTCGAGGGCGTCGACCCCGAGTCGGTCGACCCGGACAGCATCGATCCGGCGCTGCAGCGCATTCGCGCCACCCATCGCATCCGGCTCCTCGGCCGGCACGAGATCGGTTTCGACGAGAAGACACATCTGCTGCTCTTGCGCACGGAGCGCCTGCCCGGACATCCGAACGGTATGCGCTTCACCGCGGCCGCGGCCGACGGCAAGCCGCTCCGCGAGGAAGACTATTACTCCATCGGCGGCGGCTTCATCGTGCGCGGCGGCGAGAAACAGGCGCGCGAGGCGGCCGAGAGGCCCCCGCCGCCTTACCCGTTCACCTCGGCCGCGGAGCTGCTCGCGCTTTGCCGCGAGAACGGGCTCGAGCTCTTCGAGCTCGTGCTCGCGAACGAGCGCACCTGGGCGAGCGAGGAGCAGGTGCGCGCGGGCGTGCTGCGCCTCTGGCAGGTGATGCAGGGCTGTGTCGAGCGCGGTTTCCGCCAGACCGGCGTGCTGCCGGGACCCCTCAAGGTCCGCCGCCGTGCGCCCAAGCTCTACCGCGTGCTGACGGAAAGCGGCACTTCCAAGCCCCTCGATGCGATGGACTGGGTGAATGCCTTCGCCCTCGCGGTCAACGAGGAGAACGCCGCCGGCGGGCGCGTCGTGACGGCTCCGACCAACGGCGCGGCCGGCATCGTGCCCGCGGTGCTGCACTTCTACCGCCGCTTCGAGCCCGGCGCCGGCGATGAAGGCGTCATCCGCTTCCTCCTCACCGCGGCCGCGATCGGCATGCTCTACAAGCGCAATGCCTCCATCTCCGGCGCCGAGATGGGATGTCAGGGCGAGGTCGGCGTCGCCTGCTCCATGGCCGCCGCCGGGCTGGTCGCAGCGCTGCAGGGCAGCAACGAGCAGATCGAGAATGCCGCCGAGATCGGCATGGAGCACAACCTGGGGCTCACCTGCGATCCGGTGGGCGGCCTGGTGCAGATTCCCTGCATCGAGCGCAACGCGATGGGAGCCGTGAAGGCGATCAACGCGGCGCGGCTCGCGATGCGCGGTGACGGCTCGCACAAGGTCTCGCTGGATCACGTGATCGCGACGATGCGCCAGACGGGTGCCGACATGTCGACGATCTACAAGGAGACCTCGCAGGGCGGGCTGGCGGTGAACGTCACGGAGTGCTGACGTCCGCTTGCCGACCGCTCTGCGCAGGCAAGGTCCGAGGGGGGCCTGCCCTGGCCCCCCGGAGAACCGCTAGGAAGCCCGCCTGGCGTGCAGCCCGGTCGGGCGATGGCCGCGGCCGCCGCGCGCGCGGCCGCTCGGCATGACACTCTCGTGCGAGGCCTCTTCTTCGCGTTGCAGGCCCTCAGATCCGCCATCGTGAGGCTGAGCGCCCTCGGCAACGCCTTGGGCCTGCTCCCCACTGAGCTCCCTCTTGCGCTCCTCGAGCCGCTCCCCGAGCGCCTCGAGATCGAGGGAGGACCGCTCGAGCCGCGGGAAGAGCTCGCTCTCCTCCTCGCCGACATGGTGCTTGACGTACTCGCCGAGGACACGCACCTTGGCCTCGTACTGCTCGTCCATCTGCTCGCGGTCCTCGATCTGCCCGATCAGATCCTTGAGCGATGCGTGCTCGACGCGAGCCTCGGCGACGAGATGCGCGTCCTCGGCGCGCAGGACATCGCGCGCGGCCGGGTACAGCAACTCCTCCTCGATCTGCGAGTGCACCGTGAGCATCCTGCAGATGCGACGGGCGATCGCCTGCTTCTCCTCACGCTCGGCGGACTCGAATTCCTCGAGTGACTGCGCGACCGCGCGGTGATCCTGTTGCAACAGCTTCAACGCGTACGGCGCGGCCGCGCGTGCCCGGCTGCGGCCGGCGCGTGTGGAGACCTCGCGGCTCTTCTGCGAGCCCCTGCGTCCGGATGCGGCGCGGCTGGCACTGGCCGCGGAGCGCTGTCTGGCGCTCGATGAGCGCGAGTGCGAGCCGCTGCGGCTGGCGGCACGCTTGCCGCCGGCGCGGGTGCCGCGCGCGCGGCTGGCGGAGCGGGAGCCGGTCTTCGATTGTCGTGGTGACATGAATTTGCCCCTTGCGTGACGATGGGTGGGGCGATGGAGCAATTCATGTACCGCCGGCGGGATCGGACGCGGCCTCGTTGCGTCTGCCGAATCAGAAGGCCGCCGAGCTGTCGGCGTCGTTGGTGGCTGCCAGCGCCACGCGATTTCGGCCCGCATCCTTGGCGTCATAGAGCGCTTCGTCGGCGCGGTGGCGCAGCGACTCCAGGGTATCGCTCGGCTCACCGACTGCGACTCCGATCGACAGAGTCACGGCGCCGATGTACTGCATGCCGTCGGGGCGGGTGATGACGGTGCGCGTGGCCGTGGCGCGGATTCTCTCGCCGAGCGCGGCGGCTTCGTCCAGGGATTTGCCCGGCAGGAACATCGCGAACTCGTCGCCGCCGAGACGCGCGGCCATGTCCTCGTCCGTCAGATGCTCGCACAGGATCTCGGCGACCTTGGCCAGCACCTTGTCGCCGATGACGTGTCCGTGGGTGTCGTTGATGCGCTTGAAATGGTCGATGTCGGCGGCCAGGAAGGCTACGCCCGTCAGCTCGGAGCTCGCGCGCGTCTCGACGGCACGGCGCAGGCCGTGAAGATTCTTGAGCCCGGTGAGCGGATCGCGCAGCGGCTCACTGTGGGCACGCTCCAGCCGCTCCATGACCTGATCGACCTCCCGGCGCTGCCTGGCGAGCTGTTGGTAGAGCGTGCCGAGAACGGCCTGCAGCTGGGAAGCCTCCGCCAGGAGTCTTCTCACGGTCTCGGCCGAGGGACCGGCATCGGCCGCCTCCTGCCCCCCGTCCCGGATGGCATCGTCCAGGCATCCCGTGAACCGCTTGACGGTCCGCTCCGCGTGCGCCGCCTGCTTCTCGGACTCGCCCAGCACCTCGCGGAGCTGACTCTGCGCAAGCTCGAACGCCTGCACGTCGCGGCCGGCGATGTGCAGGGCATGAAGCCTGCAGATCTCCGCATCCGACAGCGCCGTTTGGGCGGCGAGCAGCTTTTCCAGCTCCTGGGTGAGGCTCGGGTTGAGCTCGGCGGCGTGCTCGTACCACACGGCGTAGCTCACCGGGTGGTATCCGGCCTTGTGCGGGGACATGAGCTGCAGCGCCCGGCGCAGGATCGCGGCGCTTTCTTCCCTCGAATGCTGGTAGCGCATTGTTGTTCGTCACGCCTCTCGCGCGGCGGCTTTTACATAATGGTAACAGCCCCCGCACCACCCGGCGAGAGGAAGGACCCCGGAATCCGCCCCAACGGCCCCGGCGCCCCTCCTGGCGATTGATCCGCGGTCTTGCTCCGAAGAGCCCCCTGAGACCCGCTCTCGCAGGGGGCGCCCCGGCCCCCCCGTCAGGCGGGTGACGACGACGTGAAGTTGGTCTTCTGCTTCTCGGCGGCCTCGGCGGCGTGCTCTCTCTTGATGCGCTCGTAGATCTCCTCGCGATGCACCGCAATGCTCTTCGGCGCATTGATACCGACACGCACCTGATTGCCCTTGACCCCTAGAACGGTGATGGTGACGTCGTCCCCGATCATGACGGTCTCACCCACGCGCCTTGTAAGAATCAACATACTGATAGTCCTCTGTACTTTGTGATGGTCCAAAAACCCTTGCGGAGCCGGCAATGCACGCAACAACTCAACGAGGCGCCGCCCCGGCCG
>DASZYK010000056.1:0-3474 GCA_035545455.1 Steroidobacteraceae bacterium | reverse complement strand
GAAAAGCTGGGCGAGCGTGTCCCTCCAAGGCTATCGGCGTCAGGTCGCCGCCGGGAAGGGATTCTGGATGTCGTTTCACGAGCTGGTGTCGAGCTATCCCTGGACCGGCAAGCGCGTCATCAGGGTGTTGGATCCGAAACCGCAGATGCCCCGCCGCAACCCGCTGGCCTACCTGTTGGCGATGTTCGTCCCCTACGCGGGCCGGATGGGGGCCGGGATCGGCCTGCTCATCTACGTGTACGTCATCGGCGTGATCGCGGCGATCGCGATACCCGCGTATCAGAACTACACGGTGCGCGCCGTGCTCGTCACCGCCGCGGCCGAATCACAGCACGCGCGCCGGCAACTCGCGGACTACTATCTTTCCGAGAAAGCCATCCCGCAGACCCTTGGCCAGGCCGGAGTCGCCGACCAGCTGCCGAACGGCGTGCATCTATCGCTCGATCCGCAGCACATGGTGCTCACCGTGCACACGACGAGAGGCGATCTCGTATTCACGCCCGGACGGCGCAGCGATGGCCGGATCACGTGGCGGTGCGGCGCCGGGCGGGGAGTCACGCCGCAGCAGTTGCCGCCACTTTGCCGATGAGTTGCCTCGCGCCGCCGGCTTGACGCGGGCGGGTCCCGCTGCCGGCCCAGGAGCTCGCGGCATTCCGGCCGGGGATTACGCCGGCCATGGCGCAGCGGTGAGCACTGCTGCCGGGGGACGCAGCTGCTCGAGGCCCACCCTCCGCTTCCTGCCCGGAACCGCATCACAAAATGGGCCGGGAGGCTCTACACTCGCCCGGACTTGAGACGGCGGCGGCGGCGTTTGCCGACCGAACCAGGATGATTCGCGATGATATGAGCGGTGATCAGCGCGCCACGGCCGCTATGTCGGGCCGTTCGCGGATGAGTCGGCGCCCTCAGGGGGATGGGCGATTCGTCCCCGGGGACTATCGCCGTGCGCGGCTGTCGGTCGTCCTCGCGCTTCTCCTGCTTGCGGGGACCGCCATATACCTCGTCCTGCAGCAGCGGCAGCAGACCTGGGCCGCGGCCCGGCAGAACGTCCTCAATCTGGCGCTCGGCCTCGAAACGTCCATTACGGGGCTTCTGGAGCAGTCCACCTTCAGCTTGAGCCGTATCGGCACCGAGCTCTCCCAATACCCGGCAATGCCGTCCGACCCCGAGCGGGCGCTCGCCACGTTGCGCGAAGCGGCGCGTTCCGACCTGGTTTCGAGCTACCTGGGACTCAGGCAGGCGGACGGGCGCATTCTGGCGGTGGACCGGTCGGGCAACCCGGCGACGAACCCCGACGTGCTCGGGGCCATTGCGCGCGCGCTGCGGTCACGCGGAAAGGGGCTGGGCGTGTCGGATCTCCTGCGGCTTCCGGCCGGCAAGGAGTGGTTTCTGCCGATCACGCTCGATTTTCGGACGCGCCCCGCCGACCCGGCGCAGATTGCCTTCGCACTCGTTCCGGCGCGGCGTCTGTTCGCGAGCACGGAGAGCCTGCGGCTGCTCCCGGACAGCTTCGTGAGTCTGGTGACCGTCGACGGGCGCCTGCTCGTCGCCTACGCTCCAGGTGCCGGCTCCTTCATCGCTCTGCGCGATCGTGTCTCGGGCCAGTCGCTCGAGCGGGTCCGCAATCGCAGCAGCGGGGTGTTTCTTTCACTTCCCTCGAAATACGGATTCGTGGGATTCGCCCGTTCCACCGTGGTGCCGCTCTACGTGAGCGCAAGCGTGCCGATCGCGTCGCTGCGCCGGCAGTGGCTCAGAGAGGCCGCCGCCCCCGTTGCCGTGCTCGCGATCGGCGTGTTGGCGGTACTGCTGTTCGCCTGGCAGTTGCATCGGGCGCTTCGCCGCCAGGCAGCCTACGTCGCCGAGCAGGAGTACCTCGCGCAGCACGACACGCTCACGGGGCTGAGGAATCGGGACGGCTTCATGCTCGAGCTCGAGCGTGCGATCTCGGCCGCGCCCGATGAAGCGCTGGCAGTGCTGCTCCTCGACCTGAACCGCTTCAAGGACATCAATGACACGCTCGGGCACGCCATCGGCGACAGCGTGCTCAAGGAGATCGGCGGCCGGCTGCGGGAGCGTTTTCGCGATTCCGACACCTGCGTCGCCCGCCTGGGCGGGGACGAGCTCGCCGTGCTTGCTCGAGGCGCGGGGGCGGTGCGGGAGCTCGAGAGCCTGGTAGTCCGTCTGCAGGGATGCCTGGGGAGGACCACGGTCCCCGGCGGGATCGAGCTGGAACTGACGGCGAGCATCGGTGCTGCGGTCTATCCCCAGGACGCGCGCACTCCGAGCGAGCTGCTCCGCTGCGCCGACATCGCGATGTATGCGGCGAAAGAGGAGCTCAGTGCCTTCCGCCGCTATCACGAGGTGATGGACCACTTCACTCCGGAAATGCTCGCGCTGCAGAGCGAGCTCGGCAAGGCGCTGCGCCAGGGCGCGCTGTCGGTCGCGTATCAGCCGAAAGTGCGCCTGGCGGACGGCGAGCTGATCGGACTCGAGGCGCTCGCGCGCTGGAATCACCCGACACTGGGGCAGATCGAGCCATCGCGGTTCGTTCCCCTCGCGGACGGTACCGAGCTCGTCCACCCGTTCGCGCAGTTCATGCTGCGCACGGCCTGCGAGCAGGTGGTCGCCTGGCAGCGCCGCGGGTACCGGGTGCCGATCTCCGTGAACATCAGCGCCAACAATCTCCTCGACAGCGGATTCGTGGACAGGGTGCGCGCCATCCTGGATTCGCTCGCCGTGGAGCCCGCGCTCCTCGAGCTCGAGGTGACCGAGAGCGCGGTGATGCGCCATCCCGATACCATGCTCAAGCGTCTCGGTGAGATCCGGACACTCGGCGTGCGCCTCTCGATCGACGATTTCGGGACCGGCTATGCCTCGCTCGCCTACCTGAAGCGGCTGCCGGTGCACACACTGAAGATCGACCGGAGCTTCGTCACGAATCTGACGGACGACACCGCCGATCAGCGCATCGTGCGCAGCTCCATCCAGCTCGCGCACAGTTTCGGGATGACGGTGGTCGCGGAAGGCGTGGAGTCTGCGGGCGCGGCCCGCGAGCTGCAGGCCTACGGGTGCGAATTTGCGCAGGGTTACTACTTCGCCTGTCCGCGCAGTGCCGCCGAGATCGAGGCGGAGTGGCTCGATCCCGCGGGCGCCGCGCTGCGCCGAGGCGCGCGCCGCGGCTTTCCGGTTGAGGCCACATGAGCAGTCCGCGTCTCATTCCGTGCGCCGCACCGGGTACGCATGGACGCCTCCCCAGATGATGGAGAGCACCTGGTACCACTCGAGCCTCCGCATATTTTACCGATAGGCAACGATCCCAGCCGCTGACATTCCTGGTAGGGCGATGCGGGAGCCTTGGCACTACGCTGTGAACTCGTCCGCCAGCCGCGAGCGCCGAATGCGCGGCCTGCAGGGCGTTGTACTGATCCACCAACGGGATGGCGAGGCGGCGCGAGTCGTGGCCGGCTCCACGTC
>DASZYK010000055.1:0-2155 GCA_035545455.1 Steroidobacteraceae bacterium | reverse complement strand
CGCGAGCGACATGGCGCAGTGCAGCCCTGCCGGTCCGGCAGGGATGATCTGCGCCGCGCGGGCCCGGTGGACGAACTCCGGATCGGCCCGATAGAGCTTTTCGAGTGCCGCCTCATTGGGCAGGTACATCACGCTGAGCGTGCGCGCGATCTCCTCGCCGCGCCCGGACTGCCGCCACGCGGTCAGCACGGCGCTGCGATAGTCCTTCTCGACAAGCGCTTTCAGATGCTGGTTCATGGTGCGCGCGAGATTGCGGTAGGCGTCGGCCTCCTGCGGCGTGCCCTCCGCGGCGGCGATCTCGAGGATGAACTTTGACGCCTTGCAGTCGATGACGAGCGCACTGTTGCCGGGCAGGAATACGATCGCGTCGGGTCGCAGCCGCCGTCCGCTATCCTCGTCGTGGGTCGTGTACTGCAGTACGAAGTCACGCCCGAGCTCCAGCCCGAAGCCCTTGAGCGTGTTCGCAAGGCCGATCTCGGCGAGCTGACCCGCACCGCCCGGGCTCGATAGCGCGCGCCACATGGTGTCGAGAACGCGCCCCTTCTCCTGCACCTGACCGTTCAGCTGCGAGACGGCCTTGGCAATCTCGTCGACTTGGCGCACCAGATGCTCGGCGGTCTGGCGCACGCGCTCCTCAGCCTCCTTCTTGGCCTCGGCGCTCTCGCGCTTGTGGTCGTCGAGGAGCTTCGAGGAGAGCTGCTGCGCCGTCTCGAGCACCGCCGCCTGCGCCGCCTGAAGGCTTTCCTGGCGCAGCCGCTCGAAGTCCACCATGCGCGCCTCGGCTGCGGCAAGCTGCTCGCGGACGGCTGCCAGGCTCCGTTCCGCGGCGACTCGGGCCTCGGTCGCGGCGTCCCGCTCGGCGGTGAGGACCACGGCCATGCGCTCTGCCTCGGCGAGCCGAGCTTCCGCCTGGAGCCGCCGCGACCCTTCGCGCGCGCGGGTGAGAAGGACCGCCAGCGCCAGAGCGGCCACGGCCAAAAGGATGCCCAGGACGGCAGGAACGATTGCCATGGCGCTATCCTAGCAGTTTACGGGTGTGGGCTGTCAGCCGTCGGGTGGCGGCGCCCCACCGATGCCCCCACTGGTCTGGCTGCTGGCCGACGGGCACCCTATATAGCCGGCAGCTAGTAAGCCCCCATTGACCCATTCCGCCCGAACGCATAGCTAAAGGCATGGCTCTTCTTCCGATCCTTGTTGCTCCTGATCCGCGGCTAAAGGTTAAGGCGAAGCCTGTCGCCAAAGTGGACGCCGAGACCCGGCAGCTCATGGCCGATATGCTCGAGACCATGTACGCGGCTCCCGGAATAGGTCTCGCCGCGCCGCAACTCGGGGTGGCCAAGCGGGTAATCGTGGTCGACTGCGCCCGCGAGGGGGAATCGCCGCAGCCCTACAAGCTCGCCAATCCAGAGATCCTGTGGCAATCGGAAGAACTCGCCACTTACAACGAGGGCTGCCTGTCGCTGCCCGAGCATTATGCCGACGTGACACGACCGGCGCGGATCCGCGTGCGCTACATCGACGAGCAGAACGAGATTCGCGAACTCGAGGCCGATGGGCTTCTCGCCACCTGCATCCAGCACGAGATGGATCACCTCGAAGGCGTGCTGTTCGTCGACCACATCTCGTCGCTGAAACGGAGCATGATTCTGCGCAAGCTCGCGAAGGCGAAGCGGCAGAAGGCGCCGGTCCCGGCCTGAATCTCCTGAACCGCCGGGCTTGCTCCGCCGGCCGTTTCTGCGAAAGTCTCCGCCGTATGAGCAAACTCCGCCTAGTCTTCATGGGCACGCCAGACTTCGCCGTGCCGATCCTGCGCGCGCTGATCGAGGCCGGGCACGAGATCGCTGCCGTCTACTGCCAGCCGCCCCGCCCCGCCGGCCGCGGCCACCGCCCGCAGCCGTCGCCGGTCCAGGCCTTCGCCGAGGAGGCGGGGCTTCCCGTGCGCTCGCCCGAGCGCTTCGGCGAGGAGGCTTGTCGCGCCTTCGCGATCCTTCACCCCGATGCGGCCGTGGTTGCGGCCTATGGGCTGATCCTGCCTCGCCCGGTTTTAGCCGCGCCACGGCTCGGGTGCCTCAACGTCCACGCCTCGCTCCTGCCGCGGTGGCGTGGCGCGGCCCCAATCCAGCGGGCGCTCCTCGCGGGTGACGGCGAGACGGGC
>DASZYK010000054.1:0-3174 GCA_035545455.1 Steroidobacteraceae bacterium | reverse complement strand
CGGCAGCTGCTGTCAGGGCTCGGCCGCTGCCCGCCCCGGCGGACTGAAGTGCTCTTGGATGGGCGCCCGCTGATGCGATTCTCGGGATGGAGAGTTGCGTTGACAGGCGAGATCCGGATTCCCGACAATCGGATATCGCCTCTCACTCCGCAGCGCGCATGGACCGTCGACGATTCCTCACGAGCTCCGGGCTCGCCGCCCTCGCCGCCGGCCTGCCAGGCTCGAGCCTGTCTCTTGCCCGGGAGACGGCCGATTACACGATTCGCATCGGCACGGCGCTCGTCGAGGTCGGGCCGCAGCGTTTCCTGTCGATGACGGCTTACAACGGAGAGTTTCCGGGGCCGCTCCTGCGGCTCAAGGAAGGACGCCCCGCCGTCGTGGACATCTACAACGACACCGACACTCCGGAGCAGCTTCACTGGCACGGGCAGCTGGTGCCGGCATCCGTGGACGGCGCGGCCGAGGAGCGCACTCCGTACATTCCCGCGCACGGGATGCGGAGGGAGCGCTTCGTTCCCGGCCCGTCCGGGTTTCGCTTCTACCACACCCACGTGCGCGCCGGCCGCAACCTCCATCTTGGCCAGTACGGCGGTCAGGTCGGCCCGGTCTACATAGAGCCGGCGCAGGATCCCGGTTCCTACGACCGCGAGGTCTTCCTGACGCTCAAGGAGTTCGAGCCGTTCTTCAGCCAGGGAGGCGACATGGACATGGATTTTCTCTCACCCGCCGCCACCGACCCGCAGCTCAAGTCCCGCGGCGAGGCCGCGATGCGCGCATCGCTCGCCCGCGGGATGAAGAAAGGCTTCGAGGTCGGATACCGGATCTTCACCATCAACGGCCGCCAGCTCGGATTCGGCGAGCCCGTGCGTGTCCGGCGCGGAGAGCGCGTCCTCTTCCATATCCTCAACGGCAGCGCCACGGAGATCCGCAGTCTCGCCCTGCCCGGCCACCGGTTCAGAGTCGTGGCGATGGATGGCAATCCCGTGCCCCGCGCCGCGGAGGTGCCCGTGCTCTGGCTGGGGACGGCGGAGCGCGTGAGCGCGATAGTTGAGATGAGTCATCCCGGTGTCTGGGTCCTCGGCGACCTGGACGATGATGACCGCGGCAACGGCATGGGGATCGTGGTCGAATACGCCGGCGCCGCCGGCAAGCCTGTCTGGACCGCGCCGCCGCCTCACCACTGGGACTACCGGCACTTTGCCGGTCCCCCACGGGCCGCCGCGGCGCCCGAGGAGACGATCGAATATCTCATCGACAAGGACAACGCGGCCGATCACGGCTTCAACCGGTGGACGTTGAACGGCACGGCATACGACTTCGTCACCATGCCGGTCAGCAGGCGCCTTGCGCGCGGCCGCCGCTATCGCCTGCGGCTACGCAATGCCACCGATGATATCCACCCCATCCACCTCCACCGCACGCGGTTCGAGGTGACGCGCATCGCCGGATTGGCGACCGCGGGGCTCCTCAAGGATGTGGTGATGCTGGGCGGCTATCAGTCGATGGACCTGGACTTCACCGCCGATCAGCCCGGTCTGGTCCTCTTCCACTGCCATTCGCAGCTTCACATGGACTACGGGTTCATGGCGCTCTTCGAGACCGCCTGACTTCAGCCGAGCCAGTGGTCGAAAAGCTTGCGGCCGTAGTAGAGACCGACGCCGCTGCCGATCGCGCTCAGGACCACGGCGGTTCCGAGCCCGACCCGCTGCCCGACGGCCCAGCCGACGGTGCCGACCAGGAACGTGCCGATAGTGGAGAAGATTCCGCGCATCCCGCGCCTTGATTACCCGCTTCCCGGCCCGGGAGCCAGGAACTCGGCCGCAGAATCCGCGTCCGCTCACAGTACCTGGTTCAGGTGCCGCCGCCGGATCAGACGCTCCGCGACGAACGCGATCACGCCCAGGCGCAGCAGCGGGTCACGGTTCCTCGATCTGACCTGGATGATCCGGTATTCGGCTCTCCCTGGCGGCGCGCCGCGGGTTGCCCGAGCAATCGGTGGCTCGGCAGGGCTGGCACCGCCGAAGCGATCGAGCGGCTTCGGGCACTCCGGATAGCCGGGATGCAGGGCGCCGATCTGCTCGCGCCACAGCCGCGAAGCCTCGGGGTCGCCATCGAGAGGAGGCATCGCCTGCGGCCAGCCGAGCGGTGAGCCATACCCGAACTCGTCGGCGTAGCCGCCCGCGAGATAGGAGTTGCGGTCCGCCTCGTGCTGCGCATCCGGCCCAACGGGTCTGTCGGCCCATTCCGGAAAGTAGCGGTGGACCTCGCTCAGATATCCAACACCAACCGTCTCGCCGTACATGGGGTGATCCTCGGGCAGAATCCTCATACGACTCCCACCGTCAAACTTGACGCACCCGCGCCGGTGCCCCCAGGGAGCACTCGAGCGCCGCGCGGTCCCAGCGGCCGGCATCGGCTGCCGCGGCGTAGGTGCTCGAAAGGAAATCGAGCAGCAGCGCGTCCGGATCCGCCGCCGTGCGAACCGCATCGTAAGGCAGGATGAACTCGCCGAGGCTCTTCTCGAAATGAGCGCCCGGCGGAACGCGGGCGTCGCGGAAACCCTCCGGCTCGGGATAGGCATAGGAATAGAAGGCGGCCTGCGGAAAGGCGTCATTGCCCGGCCAGAAGCCGGCGCTGCTGACCTCGTGAGAGTACGCCTCGCGCACGACTGCATCCGGCAGGCTCGGCACACCGCCCGGATGAGGCGGCGCAATGCGCCCGGAAAAGCGCGTCACCGCGAGGTCGAAACTTCCCCAGAAGAAGTGTACGGGGCTCACCTTGCCGAGAAAGCCGGTGCGGAAGAGCTTGAAGAGCCGGTCGGCCTGAAGGAGCGCGCGCCAGAAGGCATGCGCCGCACGGGGATCATAGGACGCATGCAGACGATCCCGGGAGAATGGCACGGCGCCGGGTATCTCGTTCGGCATATCGCCGATGCGCACCGAGATGCCCATGTCATCCAGCAGGTCGGCGATCCGCCGGTGGAAGTCGGCGACCGGCTGCGGCTCGAGCGCGATCCACCGCTCGGCGCCCCCGCTCGAGCGCACGAGGAGCCGGTGCGCGATGAAATCGAACTCCATCTCGAAGACTTCGCCGGCGGCGGGGATCGGAGAGGTGCCGAGCCCCCGCGCAGTCACGTAGAGCGGCACCTGCCAGCTGTGGTTGACCCAGGGAGTG
>DASZYK010000053.1:0-3568 GCA_035545455.1 Steroidobacteraceae bacterium | reverse complement strand
CATCCGCCGGCTGACGCGTGCGCCCGTCACGGTCATGGGCAAGCCGTCGTTGTATGCGCTGCGCTTCGTCGCCAGGCGCCTCGGCATCCCGATGGCGCATGTCGGCGTGGTAGGTGACGACCCGATCGTCGAGGGTCTCATGGCCCGCCGCGGCGGCGCGACCGCGCTGGCGGTCACGACCGGCACCACGAGCCGGGACGAGTGGCTGCGACAGCCGCAGAAGAGCCGCCCTCATCGTGTTCTGACGGACCTGCGCGAAGTCCTGACTTTCGCACTCGAGGACATCCCGGCATGACGTGCACGGTCCAATCCATCGTGCTCGTGCATGGCGCCTGGCACGGGAGCTGGTGTTGGGCGCGCGTGGTCCCGCTGCTCGAGGAGCGGGGGTTCATCGTGCGCGCCGTCGACTTGCCGAGCATCGGCGCCGATTCTCCACCCGCGGCGGACCTCTCGGCGGATGCCGCCGAGGTGCGCAAGGCGATCGAGGGCACGCCGGGTGAGGTGTTGGTGTGCGGGCACTCGTATGGCGGCATGGTGCTCTCGCATCCCGAGGTCGGCACTCATCCACGCGTCGCGCAGCTGGTCTATGTGTGCGCTTTCGTGCCCGAGCGCGGGCAGTCCCTCTTTGCCATCGGGGGTGGCAAGCCCGCCCCCTGGATCAGAGTGGATGAGCGTGGCATGACGCTGCCCGACCTCGAGCAGGCAGCCGAGCTGCTCTATGGCGACTGCGACCCCGAGACCCAAAGGTGGGCAATCGGCAATTTGCGTCGTCAGCCGGCGGCGCCGTTCGCCGAGCCTGTCGCGGATCCCGCCTGGCTACGTACCCGATCGACTTACATCGTGTGCACACGCGACCGCGTGATGCCGCTCGAGCTGCAGCGGTGCCTGTTCGCTGCCCGGACGGGCAGCTTGCTCGAGCTGGAGGCCGGCCATTCGCCCTTCCTCTCGCGCCCCGCCGAGCTGGCACGGCATCTCGCGGGATGCGGATCCATCATTCCGGCGTGACGATCACCTTGCACTGGGTGGTCCGCTGCCGCAACGCCTCGAAGGTCTCGGGCATCCGGGCCAGTGACACCGTTGCGGTCACCATCGCCCTGGCGGCGCAGCGGCCGCCGTCGAGCGCATCGAGCGCCGCACGGAACTCACCCAGCGTGAAGAATGCCGAAGTCTGGATGCGCACTTCCTTCGAGACCGCCTGAAACGGCACGAAACTGTCGAGCGAAGTGCACAAGCCGAGCATGACGATGAGTCCCCGCGGGCGCACGTGCTCGATGGCGCGCGAGAGTATTCCGGGACGGCCGACACACTCGAAGACGACATCGGGCGGTCCGCCCAGCGCGTTGGAAACGGCCTCGATGGCATCCTCGTCCGCCCGGATGAAGGCGGTCGCGCCCATCTCCAGCGCTCGATCCGACTGCGCGGGCGTAAGGTCCGTGACCACGACGCCGGTTGCTCCCAGCCGCCTCGCCCAGTACGCGACACCGAGCCCGATGGGACCCGCGCCCATCACCAGCACACGCGAGCCGGGCGACAGGCGCGCCAGGGTGGCTCCATGCAGCGCCACGGCAAGCGGCTCCACCAGTGCACCGTCCTCGGACGCGGTAGTGACCGGAAGCCGCAGGCATTGCCGGTCCTTCGCTATCGCGAGCTCGGCATAGCCGCCGCCCTGCAGCAGCATCTGCCGGCACCAGGCCGGCTCTCCCGCCAGACAGGATGGGCAGCTTCCGCATCCCCGGATCGGCGCCACCGCCACCCGGTCGCCGACCCTGAAGCCCTGCGCGCCCGTGCCCAGCTCGACGACCTTCCCCGCGAATTCATGGCCCAGCACGGCGCCCGGTTGCGTGCGGAACGCCGGCTCCCGCGTCATGTGCAGGTCGCTGCCGCAGATCCCGCAGCAGGCGACCTCGATCAATACCTCATCATGCCCCGGCCGGGGCTCCGGCCGGTCCTCGATCGCCAGTGGCGACTCGAAACCTCGGAAAACCGCAGCCTTCATGACTCGACTCTAGGTGAGGCCCCATCCGCCATCGATGACGATTTCCTGGCCGGTGATGTAGGACGATGCCTCGGATGCGAGAAACAGCGCAAGTCCGTGCAGGTCGCCCGGAAAGCCCACGCGGCCCAGGGGTATCGCCCGGGCCATGCGCCGTTGAACTTCCGCCGCGAGGGCATGGCCTCCGCCGATGTTGGTGACGATGAAGCCGGGTGCGATGGCGTTCACGGTGATGCCGTCGGCCGCGAGCTCGAGCGCCGCCGCGTGCATGAAATGCGCTGCGCCGGCTTTGGCTGCCAGGTAAGCGGACCCGATGGCGGGCTCGACCCGCCGCGAGGCGAGCGAAGTGGTGATGATGATGCGTCCCCGGCGGTTGGGCTTCATGTGCCGGGCTGCCGCCCGAACCGTGGCGAAGACGCCGTTCAGATTCACGTCGATGACCCGGTTCCAGCGCTCATCCGTGTAGCGCTCCAGCGCGCCCTCCGCCACGCGCGGCCTGTCCTCTCCGGCCCAGCCGCTGATGAAGCCCGGCCCGGAATCGATGCCCGCATTCGCAAACACCGCGTCGAGCCTGCCGTAAGCGCTGACCACCTTGTCGACGGCGGCATCGAGCGCGGCATGATCGGTCACATCGAGCACCTGTCCCGCGACGTCCAGTCCGAGAAGGCGCAGGCGACTCACCTCGCTCTCGATGCGCTGCGGGTCTACATCGAACATCGTGACCCGCGCACCTTTGCCGGCAAGCGCCTCGACGAAGCCGAGGCCGATGCCGCTGGCGCCTCCGGTGACGATGACGCCATGCCCTGCGACGGTGAACAATTCGCGCGTATCCGCCGCGGTCATTGCAGCACCCAGAAGCGCGGCCCCATCCGCGCCTCGAGCCTCGCGAGCTGCTCGCGATGGATCTCGCGCACGCGCGCGGGGGTGATCGCCTCCGTTGGCGCGACCTCCTCGAGCCGCAGGCTCGTCTTGTCCTCGTACAGATGCTCGCCGGCGAGCCGCGCGCGCTCGTCGTACGGCCAGATGAACGCCTGCCGGCTCGAGACGTGATAGAGCCTGTCGCGCCGCTCGACCTCGTAGCCCACGGCCGCCAGGTCGGCGCCGCTCGCGAGCTGGTGAAAGGTGATCTCGTCGCAGATCCCCCAATCCGCCACCGCGAGGCGGTCGTCGGAGTGCCACAGCACCGTCTCACCGACGCTCTTGTAGAAGGCCAGGACGGCCGCCTTGCCTTCGATGACTGCGGGCCTCGCGCCCCACGCCACCCGATACACGGGATGCTCCACCATCATGTCGGGTGCCAGGATCCGCTCGTATTCGCCCGCGCCCTCGAGATGGACATGCCGCCAGAAGTTGAGGAGGATCGCCCGGTGCAGAGGCCGGGTGGTCTGCTCCAGGAGCCGGGCGGTGGGCAGCATGCAGTCGTGGATCGCCTGCTCGAAACGGTTCACTTTTGCCTCCATTGCCGCCGTGCCTTCAGGAGAACGCCGGCCGGCCGGCGACGGAACGGCGCGTCGCCGCGTTGCGGGCCTTGTGGAAATCCTCCGAGCGACTGCCCGCGCATCGCCACGGGTCGGG
>DASZYK010000052.1:0-7121 GCA_035545455.1 Steroidobacteraceae bacterium | reverse complement strand
GGCTTCTTAAAGCCACTGTTTCGTCGACCACCACGGCGAGGTCCCGGCGGACCTGCGGAAAACGGGAAACCTCGCGGTAGGCGGGCCGCTCGATGCGCAGCGCCGCCTCGGCGTCGAGCTCGAAGAGCACCGGAGGATATGTAAACTCCAGCGCCTTCACCAGCGAGGGATGCAGCTCCCCCAGCCACCCCACGGGCTTCCCCGCGCGCTTTACGAGTGCCGCCCTGCCGGGATGCAGGCACGACGGAGCGACCGGCTCGAACGTGAATTCCGCCAGCGCGCCGGTGCCGGCGAGAAGCGCCTCGACGTCCCCCTTGACGTCGAAGAAGTCCACCGGCTCGCGCATCTCGCGCGGCAGGCCCCACTGCTCCGGCAGGCGATGACCGCAGGCTATCCCCGCCAGGGTGTCGACTTCGCGCGTCGCTCCGGGACCGGCCGCTCCGGCATCGCCCGGCACGAAGCGCGCTCCGTGCTCGAAGAGCCGGATGCGGTCCTGCTGCCGCCGCTGATTCTCGAGCGCCGCCTTGAGCAGCCCCGGCCACAACGACACCCGCATGACCGAGAGATCGCTCGCGATCGGATTGGCGAGCGCGATAGCCGTAACGTCGGGGAAGAGCCTCGCCTGCAGCTGCGGATCGACGAAAGCGTAGGTGATCGCCTCGTGATAGCCACGCAGCGCCAGAGTCTGGAGCAGCTCCCGCTCCAGCGGCTGCGAGCTCGGGAGGCTCCCGAAGCGCTGCCCAACCGTGGCGTCAACTTCGGGAATCGACTGATATCCGACGATCCGCGCCACCTCTTCGATCAGATCCGCCTCGATGGCGATGTCGAAGCGATGCGGCGGGGGCGTCACGCGCCAGCCTTCCTCCATCGGCTCGATACGCATCTCGAGCCCCTCCAGGCTCGCGCGCACGCGCGCATCGTCGAACGCGGTACCCAGGAGGCGCGCCAGCTGCTTGCGGCGCAGCGTGACCGCCCTCCGCGCCGGCAAATGCTCATCGGACCGATGCACGGAAGCCGGGCCGGCCTCGCCGCCCGCTATCGCCAGGAGAAGCTCCGTCGCACGCTCGACGCCCCGCTCCTGCTGCGAGGGATCGACACCGCGCTCGAAGCGTTGGCTCGCATCGGTCATCAACCCCCAGCGCATGGCGCGTCCACTGATAATGTCCGGCGAAAAGAACGCTGCCTCGAAGAAGACATCCGTCGTCTCAGCGTCCACGGCCGTGCGTTGTCCGCCCATGATTCCGGCGATGCCCACGGGGCCGGAGCCATCGGTGATGAGCAGCACGTCTGGCTGGACTTCAACGGTCTTCCCGTCGAGCAGAGTGGCCGTCTCGCCTGCACGCCCGAAGCGGACACGAATTTCGCCCGTCAGCTTCGCCAGGTCATAGGCGTGCATCGGCTGACCTAGCTCCAGCATCACGTAGTTCGTGACATCGACTACCGGGCTGATCGAGCGTACGCCGGCGCGCCGCAAACGCTCCCGCATCCAGATGGGAATATCCGCCCTGTTGTTGACGCCGCGGATGACCCGCCCCACGAACTTCGGGCATGCAGCCGGTGCGTCCAGGTGCACGCCAAAAGCCTCGCGCAACGCTGCCGCCGGGCGCGCCGCCTGCGCCTGTCGCGCCGCGGGCCCAGTCAGCGTCCCGCCGGACAAAGCCGCCACCTCGCGCGCAACGCCGATGATCGACATCGCATCGCCGCGATTGGGAGTGACGTTGAGCTCGAGAACCGCATCGTCGAGCGCGAGGTACTCGCGCAGATCCCTGCCGGTGGGCGCATCGGCGGGCAGCTCGACGATACCGCCCGAGACGTCCGCGAGCCCCAGCTCCTTTGCCGAGCACAGCATGCCGGCCGACTCCACGCCGCGGAGCTTCGCCGCCTTGATCGCGAGATCCCCCGGCAGTCTCGCGCCCACCACCGCCAGCGCGCTCTTCAATCCCGCGCGCGCATTCGGGGCGCCGCAGACTATCTGCAGCGGCTCACCCTGCCCCGTCGAGACGCGGCAGACGCGCAGCTTGTCGGCCTGGCTGTGTTTCTCGGCGCTCAGTATCTCGGCGACCACCACCCCGGTGAACGCCGGCGCCGCGGGCTCCAGCGCCTCGAGCTCGAGGCCCGCCATGGTGAGCCGGGAGCCGAGCTCCTGGGGAGTCCAGGGCACGGCCACCCATTCGCTCAGCCACGAATACGGAACCCGCATGGTCAGGCCGCCCCGAACTGCTCGAGGAAGCGCAGATCGTTCTCGAAGAAGAGCCTGAGATCGCTGACGCCGTAGCGCAGCATCGCGAGACGGTCGATCCCCATGCCCCATGCGTACCCGGTGTAGCGCTCAGCGTCGACGCCGCTCGCCATGAGCACGTTGGGGTGCACCATGCCGCAGCCGGCGATCTCGAGCCACCCGGTGTGCTTGCAGGTGCGGCACCCCCTGCCCTCGCAGAACACGCAGGACATGTCGACTTCCGCGGAGGGCTCCGTGAAGGGGAAGTAGGACGGCCGCAGCCGCATGGCGAGGTCGCGCTCGAAGAACGCCTGTAGAAATCCGTGCAGCGCCGCCTTCATGTTGGCGAAGCTGATGTTCTCGTCCACCTTCAATCCCTCCACCTGGTGGAACATGGGCGAGTGCGTCATGTCGG
This sequence comes from Steroidobacteraceae bacterium, assembly GCA_035545455.1. Lineage (GTDB taxonomy): Bacteria > Pseudomonadota > Gammaproteobacteria > Steroidobacterales > Steroidobacteraceae > 13-2-20CM-66-19. The sequence goes on along the minus strand of DASZYK010000052.1, from coordinate 4,488 downwards.
AATCGCACCGATAGACCCGCCCCGGCGCCACGATGGCGATCGGCGCTCCCTGACTCAGCATCGCGCGGATCTGCACAGGCGAGGTATGCGTGCGCAGCAGCCGCCCGTCGGGGAAGTAGAACGTGTCGTGCATCGCCCGCGCGGGATGGTTCGGCGGGAAATTGAGGGCTTCGAAATTGTGGAAGTCGTCCTCGATCTCCGGGCCGGTGGCGATCTCGAAGCCGGCGCGGCGGAAGATCTCCTCCATGCGCAGCCGCGCCAGTGTGACCGGATGCAGGCCGCCGCGCTGCTCGCCGCGGCCAGGCAGGGTGACATCGATGCGGCCGGCCGCGAGCTCACGCTCGACCTCGGCCCGCGCCAGCACCTCGCGCCGCGCCTCGATGGCGGCCTGCACGCGCTCCTTGGCCTCGTTGATCCGCTGGCCGGCCGCGGGCCGCTCACCGGCCGGGAGCGCGCCGAGGGACTTCAGCTGCTCGGTGAGGGTGCCTTTCTTCCCCAGCCAGCGCACCCGCGCCTCATCGAGAGCGCCGAGGTCGGGGCTCGCGGCCACCTCCCCCAGCGCCTCGCTCACGAGGGCGGTCAGGTCCTGCATACCCCAAGGCCCGCCTTGGGCTAAGCGATGCCGAGCGCGGTCTTCGCCTGCTGCGCAATGGCGGCGAACGCCGCGGTGTCGTGGACGGCGATGTCGGCCAGCACCTTGCGGTCGATCTCGACGCCCGCCTTGCCCAGGCCGTTGATGATGCGGCTGTAGGAAAGACCGTACATGCGCGCCGCGGCATTGATGCGCGCGATCCACAGAGCGCGGAACTCACGCTTCTTCTGACGTCGATCGCGGTATGCGTACTGCCCGGCCTTGATGACGGCCTGCTTCGCTGCGCGATAGACCTTGCGGCGGGCGCCGTAATAGCCCTTCGCCTTGCCGAGAACCTTCTTGTGACGGCGCCCGGCCGTCACGCCACGCTTGACTCTTGCCATGTTGGATTACCTCGTGCGCGCGTTACTTGTGATACGGAAGCAGCTGGACGAGACGACCGGTGTCGGTCTCGTGCACGAGGCTCGTACCACCCGAGCGGGCGTGGCGCTTGACCTTGCGGTCCTTGTGGCCGAGGTTGTGGCGGCGATTGGCCGAGTACCGCTTGAAGCCCTTCGCCGTCTTGCGAAAGCGCTTGGCCGCGGCCCGGTTGGTTTTCAACTTGGGCATCGACTGTAACTCCTCACTTCGTTGCTGTAGCCCCGGTCGCCAGACGCCCGGACACACGTCCAGGGCGCCCGCTACGGGCGAACGATCCCAGGTTAATCAATAACTTGGAAGCGTTACTTCTTCTTCGGTGCAATGACCATGACCATCTGCCGGCCCTCCATGAGCGGGTTCTGCTCGATCACGCCGTGCTCGGCGAGATCGCTGGAAACCCGATCCAGGAGCTTGCGCCCGATGTCCTGGTGCACCATCTCACGGCCGCGAAAACGCAAGGTGATCTTGGCCTTATCGCCCTCGGTGAGAAAGCGGACGAGATTACGCAGCTTGATCTGGTAATCCCCCTCTCCCGTACCGGGACGAAACTTCACTTCCTTGACCTGAATCTGCTTCTGCTTGCGCTTCGCCGAGTGGGCCTTCTTGTTCTGCTCGAACAGGAATTTCCCGTAATCCATGATGCGCACGACTGGCGGCTCCGCCGTCGGCGATACTTCCACCAGATCGAGCTCCGAGGCGGCTGCCATTTGCAGCGCCTCGGCGCGGGACATCACTCCGGCCTGCGACCCGTCGGCCGCGATCACACGCAGTTGCGGCGCGCTGATGTCCTCATTGCGCCGGACCCGCTTTGTTGCACTGGCGATGCGTCAATCCTCCAACGTACGGCGCCCGCGGCTCTCGAGCTCGATGCGGAGGCGCTCGGTGAATGCCTCCAGGGTCATCGTGCCCAGATCCTTGCCGCTTCGGGTGCGCACTGACAATAGACGTGCGGCGACTTCCCTTTCGCCCGCAACCAAGAGATACGGAACACGCTGCAGCGTGTGCTCGCGAATCTTAAAGCCCACTTTCTCGTTCCGCAAGTCGGACACGGCGCGAACACCCTGATTTTTCAGGGATTCCGTGACGGACTGGACATAGGCGTCCTGGCGGTCGGTGATGCTCATGACCACGGCCTGCACGGGCGCGAGCCAGGCCGGAAGCCGGCCGGCGTGGTGCTCGAGGAGAATGGCGAGGAAACGCTCGAGCGAGCCGAACATCGCCCGGTGCAGCATGACCGGCGTGCGCTTGGCGCTGTGCTCGTCGATGTAGTACGCGCCCAGCCGCCCCGGCATATTGAAGTCCACCTGCAGGGTGCCGCACTGCCAGTCGCGGCCTATGGCATCGCGCAGGACGAACTCGAGCTTGGGACCATAAAAGGCACCTTCGCCCGGGTTCAGGGTGTAATCGATCCCGGCGGCCCGCGAGGCCGCCTTGAGCGCCTCCTCGGCGCGATCCCAGACCTCGTCGCTGCCGACGCGCTTGGGCGGCCGGTCGGCGAACTTGATGCGCACGTCCTCGAAACCGAAATCCCGATAGATATCGAGAATGAGCTTCGTGATGGCCACCGACTCCTCGGTGATCTGGTCCTCGGTGATGAAGACGTGGCCGTCGTCCTGGGTGAAGGCGCGCACCCGCATCAGGCCGTGCAGCGCTCCGGAAGGCTCGTAGCGGTGCACCTTGCCGAACTCCGCCAGCCTCACCGGCAGGTCCCGATAGCTCTTCAGGCCGTGCTTGAAGATCTGGATGTGCCCGGGGCAGTTCATCGGCTTGATGGCGTAGAGGCGCTCATCCGGGGTCTTCGTGAGAAACATGTTCTCGCCGAACTTCTCCGCGTGCCCCGACTGCTGCCAGAGCGCGGCGTCCATCAGCTCCGGCGCGTTGACTTCCTGATAGCCCGCGGCCTGTTGCCGCTCGCGCATGTAGGCGATCAGGCTCTGGAAGACGCTCCAGCCCTTCGGGTGCCAGAACACCGCGCCCGGCGCTTCCTCCTGCAGGTGGAAGAGATCGAGCTCGCGGCCGATGCGGCGGTGGTCGCGCTTCTCGGCCTCCTCGAGGCGGTGCAGATACTCCTCGAGCTGCTTCCTGTCGGCCCAGGCAGTGCCGTAGATGCGCTGCAGCATCTCGTTGCGCGAATCGCCGCGCCAGTAGGCGCCCGCGACCTTGGTCAGCTTGAAGGCCTTGAGCTTGCCCGTGGAAGGAACGTGTGGACCCCGGCAGAGATCGACCCAGTCACCCTGGCCGTAGAGACTGATCTCCTCCGCCGCCGGGATGCTCGCGATGATCTCCGCCTTGTAGTGCTCGCCCAAGCCCTTGAAGAACGCGACGGCCTCGTCGCGCCCCATGACCCGGCGCGTGACCTTCTGATCGGCTTTCGCGAGCTCCGCCATCCTCGCCTCGATCGCCGCCAGGTCCTCGGGCGTGAATGGCCTCTGAAACGCGAAGTCGTAATAGAAGCCGTCCTCGATCACCGGGCCGATGGTGACCTGCGCCTCGGGGAAGAGCTGCTTGACGGCCTGCGCGAGAAGATGCGCCGTCGAATGGCGGATGATCTCGAGCCCCGCCGGATCCTTGTCGGTGATGATGGCGAGGTCGGCGTCGCTGGAAATGACATGCGAGGTGTCGACGAGCTTGCCGTCGACGCGCCCGGCGAGCGCCGCCTTGCGCAGGCCCGCGCCAATGTCGCCCGCCACCTCGTCCACCGTCACGGGGCGGTCGAAGCGGCGCTGGCTGCCATCCGGCAGGGTCACGACTGGCATCTCGAGGGCTCTCTCAAACGATTCAGGTCAAGCACGCGGGCGAGGCACTCCGACCCGCCACACGATGAGGGCGCTCCCCACCGTTTCCGGCGGGAAGCGCCCTTCTCGGCGATGGTAGGCGCGAGTGGGATCGAACCACCGACCACCACCATGTCAAGGTGGTGCTCTACCACTGAGCTACGCGCCTGTAGTCAAGCGCACGCCCCGCGGGCCGGGTCCTCTTGGTTTGCCCGGCCGCCCTGGCGCGCTGCATTGGGGGGTGCCTGCGAGCCGCGAGTATAGCAAGCGTCAGGACCCGTGGACCACCTTGGGAGGCGCTTGCGTGTGGGTGGGACCGGGCGAGTGGCGCAGCCGCTCGATCGTCTCGACGCATCCGCCCACCCGGGTCTCGAAGTGCTCGACGCCAACGGTCCCGAGCCGCTGCGCCGCGCGCTCGAGGTCGTGGTCGAGCCCCCAGAGACCGACGATCACGGGCAGGTCCTGCGCCCGGGCGCGGATGCGCTTGACGACCGCCCGGGCCGGCGGGATCGCCTCGGGCGGCAGCGCGGAGACGACCGCCGCCTGCAGCCCCGCGCTCGCGCTGGTCGCGACCTCCTCCTCCACCCGGTCGAGCGCCGCCACACGGGCGCTGATCCCGCGGTTGATCAGCACCGCGGCGAGGAGCTTTGCGACGATGGCATCCCCCTGATCCTCGGCCGGCACGCAGAGCACCGCGGGCGA
>DASZYK010000051.1:0-3220 GCA_035545455.1 Steroidobacteraceae bacterium | reverse complement strand
CAGCTCGATCCGCGCATCCTGCCCGACATGGGCGTGCGCGTTTCCTTCCTGCAGCCGGCGGCCGCCCAGGCCGGCGCCGCCGCAGGCGGCAAGTTGCCGGCCGGCACGGTGTGGGTGCCTGCCTCGGCCATCGTGCAGCGCGGCGGGCGCGCAATCGTGTTCGTGGTCCAGGGAGACCGGGCGCGCGAGGCGTCCATCACGCCTGGGGCGAGCCAGGGTGACTTGCGCGCCGTGCAGGGCATCACGAGCGGTACGGCCGTCGTGCAATCGCCTCCCGCGCGTCTGCGTGACGGGGCGCGCATCACGGTGAAACCGGAGTCGGCTTCCTAGAGGCGCGTTTGCGCGGACCGAGCGGCGGAATTTCCGCATTGGAGCAAGCATGAGCCCACTGGTCGAGATCCGAAGCCTGAGCAAGGTCTACACGCGCGGCCGGCAGAAGATCGAGGTGCTGCATCACGTCGATCTCGACATCGGCAAGGGCGATTTCCTCGCGCTCATGGGGCCCTCCGGGTCGGGCAAGACGACGCTCCTCAACCTGATCGGCGGTCTCGACTCCCCGAGCGAGGGCACGATCAGCGTGGCCGGCCAGCGGATCGACCGGCTCGGGCAGAGCGAGCTCGCGCGCTGGCGGTCCTCTCACGTGGGCTTCGTCTTCCAGTTCTACAACCTGCTGCCGATGCTCTCGGCCGCGAGGAACGTGGAGCTGCCGCTGCTGCTCACCAAGCTTCCCGCGGCCAAGCGCCGCAGCCATGCGGCCATCGCCCTCGAGCTCGTCGGGCTCGCCGACCGGGCCGCGCACAAGCCAGGCGAGCTCTCGGGCGGCCAGCAGCAGCGCGTCGCCATCGCCCGCGCGATAGTCTCCGACCCGACGCTGCTCGTCTGCGACGAGCCGACGGGCGATCTCGACAGGCAATCGGCTGCGGAGGTGTTGACGCTGCTGCAGCACCTCAACCGCGACCACGGCAAGACGATCGTGATGGTGACGCACGACCCGAAGGCGGCCGAGTACGCGACCCACACCCTGCACCTCGACAAGGGCACGCTGGTGGAGTCGGCCGTCGCTGCGGCGGAGGCGGCCTCGTGAAGTATCTGCACCTCGTCTGGTCGGCGCTCTTCAGGCGCAAGACCCGGACGCTCTTCACGATCTTCTCCGTCATCGCCGCGTTCCTCCTCTTCGGTCTGCTCGATTCCGTGCGGGGGGCGTTCGCGAATGCAGGGCACAGTGTGGCCGGAGCCAGCCGCCTGATCACGATCTCCCGGCAGAGCTTCGTGGTCTCGCTGCCGAAGAGCCTGCTCATGCAGATCCAGGCGGTTCCCGGGGTGAGCGCGGTGACGTACGCCAACTGGTTCGGCGGCTACTATCAGGAGCCGAGGAATCAGCTCGTGACCGAGGCGGTGGCGCCGAATTTCTTCGATCTTTATCCGGAGTTCGAGCTTCCAGCCGCCGAGCTGCGCGCGTTTCACGCCCTGCGCACGGGCGCGGTGGCGGGGGAGAGCCTCGCGAAGCGCTTCCACTGGAAGCTCGGCGACAAGATCCCGATCCAGGCGACGATTTTTCCGCAGAAGGGAGGCTCCAACACCTGGACCTTCGATCTCGTCGGCATCTATCACGTGAGCGATCCCAACCTGAAGGCGGAGGAGAACCAGCTCTACTTCAACTGGGACTATTTCGACCAGGCGGCCGCGTTCGGCGGCGGGACTGCGGGCTGGTACATCGAGAGGGTCGCGCATCCGAAGCAGGCGGACCGCGTGGCGCACGCGATCGACGCGCTCTCCGCCAACTCCGATCATGAGACCAAGACCCAGAGCGAGGACGCCTTCACCGCCGCCTTCGTGAGCCAGTTCGCCGACATCGGCCTCATCGTCGGCTCGATCATGGGCGCGGTGTTCTTCACCCTCATCCTGCTCACGGGCAATACCATGGCGCAGGCGGTGCGCGAGCGCATCCCGGAGCTCGCGATCCTCAAGACCATCGGCTTTTCCAACCGCGGGGTCCTGTCGCTGGTGCTCGCGGAATCGGTGCTGCTGCTCGCCCTCGGGGGCGCGATCGGGCTCGCCGTCTCGGCCATCGCGGTGAACGGCATCCGCGCCCGGCTCGGCCCGCAGATCCCGATGCTGCCCGTCGGCGGGGAGGCCTGGCTGCGCGGGCTCGCCCTCATGATCGCGATCGGGCTCGTGGTCGGCGCGCTGCCCGCGATGCGCGGCATGCGCCTGCGCATCGTCGATGCGCTCTCGGGGCGTTGAGGTGCCGGCGATGCGCAGGGCTGGAAGGATCGCCATGACCCTGATCCCCTTCGTCGTCACCGCGGCGGTCATTGCGCTGCTCGTGGCGCTGCCCTGGTGGTCGGCGGCGGTGGTGGCCGCGCTCCTTGCCGCCTGGCTCGTCCTCACCCGGGCGGGCCGTCAGGCGTGGTCGGTCACCCGTGTCGGCATCTCCACCGTGCCCCAGCGCCTGGGAGCCGCCTCGGTCGTGGTGATCGGGATCGCCGGCGTGGTCGGGGTGCTGGTGGCGCTACTCGCGATGGCGCAGGGATTTCAGGCGACGCTGCAGGAGACGGGGAGCCGTGACACCGCCATCGTGCTCCGAGCCGGCTCGCAGACCGAGATCAACTCGGCGCTCGATCACGATGCGACGGTCGTCATCGGTGACGAGCCGCAGGTGCTGCACGATGCCCAGGGCCGCCCGATCGCTTCCCCGGAGCTCGTGGTCGTCGCGTCGATCCCCAAGAAGGCCAGCGGTCTCGACGCCAACGTCGAGGTCCGGGGCATCGGTCAGGAAGCGTGGGCGCTTCGCTCCCGGGTGCGCATCGTCGCGGGCCGGCGCTTCACTCCGGGCATGCGCGAGCTCATCGTCGGCAAGCGGGCGGCGCGGGAGTTCGAGCATACGGCGCTCGGCTCGAAGATCGACCTCGGAGGACAGCCCTGGACGGTCGTCGGCACGTTCGACTCAGGCGACGAGCATGACTCGGAGATCTGGGGCGATGCCGACGTGGTCGCATCGGCCTACCGCCGCGGCGACAGCCGCAATTCCGTCACCGTGCGGCTGAAGAGCCCGCGGCTCCTCGATGCCTTCAAGGCATCGCTGGCGAGCGATCCGCGGTTCAAGGTGGACGCCACGACGACACTCGACTACTACAACCGCCAGTCGGAGCTTCTGACGCGCACCATCCGCATTCTCGGCACCACCGTCGCGGTGATCATGGCGATCGGCGCCGTCTTC
>DASZYK010000050.1:0-2789 GCA_035545455.1 Steroidobacteraceae bacterium | reverse complement strand
GGATGCGCGCCTCGCCCGCGGCGGCGGGGTTGCGCGGCGTGCCGAAGTGCGGATTGAGCCCGAGGCCGGAAAAGGCCAGCTCGGTCATGTTGGTGCGCCCGAGAATGATCGCACCCGCGCCCCGCAGGCGCTCGATTGCCGCCGCATCGCGCGCGGCGGGCGTCCCTTGCGCGAGGACGGCCGAGCCCGCCGCCGTCACCTCGCCCGCCACATCGAAGAGGTCCTTGACCGAAACCGGAATGCCGGCGAGTACGCCGTGCGCGGATCCGGCGCGCCGCAACGCATCCGATTCCCGCGCCTCCTCCATTGCCGGCTCGCGGCGCAGTCCGATGAAGACCGCGGCGGCCGCAGCCGAGTCCGCGCGCGCGAGTGCGGTCCGCGCGAGCTCCACGGCGCTCGAGGTGCCCGCAGCGAGCGCGGCACGCGCGCCGATGACGGTGAGCGGGGGAGCCTCAGAGTGTCTGGCTGATCGTGTCACGGAACGACTCGATGTGCGCAGCCACCGCGCGCTCGGCGGCCGCCGCGTCCCGGCGCTGGAAGGCACGCACGATGGCGAGATGCTCTTCCTGTACCCGCAGCAGGTGGCGGGGATCGCTCAGGGAGATGAACCAGAAGCGCAGCGAGCGCTCGTGCAGCCGCCGCAGGATCGACTCGAGAAAGGGATTGCGGGCGGCTCGGGCGATGAGCGCGTGGAAGCGGCGGTCGATCATCATCAGCCGCTTGATGTCGCGCCGCTCGATGAGCGCGGGAACCGGGGCGAGCGCCGCGCCGATCTCGGCGATGTCGGCCTCGGTGGCGCGCTCCACCGCCAGGCGCGTGATCGCCGGCTCGTTGATCAGCCGCGCCTCGATGTTGGCGCGGGCCTCCTCCAGCGACACCGGCCGCACCAGGATCCCCTTGCGCGGGAGCACCTCGAGCATGCCCTCGAGCGCGAGGCGCGCGATCGCCTCGCGCACCGGCATGCGCCCGATCCCGAGGTCCTGCGCGATGTGCACTTCCGCGAGCGCCGTCCCCGGGGCGTACTCGAGCGAGATGATCCGCAGCTTGATCTGCTCGTAGGCCTGTTGGGCGAGCGAGAGGCGCGGCGCGCGCGCGACGGCCGCGCGCTTCGCGCGCCCGCGGCGCTTGACGGCGGCCCGGCTCATGGGCCCGCCGTGCGGATCGAGGTGAGGCGGCTAGGAGACAACTGGCAACTCCTGCAAGGCATAACCGTGACGCAGGCTGCGACCGCGCACCGGATCCACGAGCTCCATATCGAACCGCGGACTGGCGCGCACGGGGCCGCGCGCGGGCAGTGTGCCACAAAAAAGAGCGGTGCCGTCGGGCAGGCCGGCTGCGCCGTAGTGCCCGATGAGCACGCGCGGCGGCTGAAGCCGGGCCAACTCCCCTTCCTGATAGAGCTCGGGCGAGCCGCCGGAGGGCACGTACGCGCGCAGCAGCAGTTGGTCCCAGTGCCCGGCGACCTCCTCGAGCGGCCAGAGCTCCCTTCCGACCGGCTTGGGACAGCACTGCTTGGCGAGCGCGACCCCGCTGCGCTCGACTCGCCGGTCGGTGTGGTCGGAGCCGACCCCGACGTACAGTGCACCGCCCGCGGCGATGAGAACCACCTCGGCCTCCCCGCTCGTCTCCGGCCCGAGCACTTCTATGGTGTGCTCCTGCGTGAGGAGCTGCGCCCCAGCGCGGTAGAAGAGCGGCATCGCGCTCGGCCGCGGCACGCCGAGCAGCGCGAGCTCGCGTGCGTGCGCCTCGCGCAGCGCCGGATCGCGCCCGGTCCAGCCCGCGATCACGAGCCGCGCGGGGGCGATGCAGATCGCGCGGCGGCCGCCGGCGCTCACGAGGTCAAAGTGCAGTGTCGGCATCGTCGGGGCTCCGCCTGTCTTGTGCTTCGTAGTATACCTGTGATATATCACTCGTCCACCAGGAGATGAGAACCCATGTCCACACCGGATCCCGCGGCGGGCGCCGCCCCCGACCTCGGCTGCCTCGATGACATTCCCGACGACTGGGCGCCCGCGAGCGAATACGGGCGCCGCGAGCGGCGCGCGACCGCGACCATGAGCGAGCTGCGCGATTTCTACGGCCGTGTCGGGCCCCTCGTGCCGGCCATCGCCGCCCATCTGGAGGGCGCGCCGATCGATCGCCCGCTCGCGTCGCGCGAGCTGCGCCTCTTCCGCCTGGCGCTGATGTATATGGAAGCGGCCTGGGCCGTCGAGGTGGTCGGTGCGCCGGAGGAAAGCGACCAGGTGCCGCGCGACCGCTGGCACATCACCCCGGTGCCGCAACGCGCCTCGTGGAGGGCTCGCTGATGGCCGCCTCAGAGCTGACGGCGCTCCTCGAGCGCTTCTACGAGCCCGAGCATCCCGAGCTCGGCAGCGGACCGCTGCCGGTCGAGCCGTACATCTCCGAGGAGTACTTCGCCCTCGAGAAAGAGCGCATCTTCCGCGACGCCTGGATGCTCGCCTGCCACGAGTCCGAGCTCGCCGAGCCCGGCGATTACCTCGTCAAGCAGGTGCCGCTCTTCGGCGCATCGGTGCTGCTGGTGCGCGGCACCGACCGGCGCATCCGCGCCTTCCACAACGTCTGCCGTCACCGGGGCAACCAGATAGCGTGCGCCCCGGGTTATGGCAGCGCGAAGGCGCTCTTCTGCCGCTTCCATGGCTGGACCTACGGCCTCGATGGAAGGCTGCGCGGTGTGCCCGAGGCCGACCGCTTTCCCGGGCTCGACAAGCGCCTGCACGGCCTCGAGCCCTACACCATGGACATCTGGAACGGCCTCGTTTTCATCAACG
>DASZYK010000049.1:0-3783 GCA_035545455.1 Steroidobacteraceae bacterium | reverse complement strand
ACCCGGCAGCTGGTCGGCAGCGCGGTTCCGCAACAGGCCTCCTGGTGGCTGCTCGCGCCGGTGCCGACCCGCTCCGTCTCGTATTCCCCCCTCGTCTTCCTGCTGGCCGGCGCGGCGGTAGTGGTGCTGACGGTCCTGCTCGTGCGGCTGTTCTATCATCAGCGCGTCCGCCGCGCACGGGCGTGGGACTGCGCCTTCGGCGAGATGACCCCCCGGATGCAGGACACGGCGGAAGGCTTCGGCCAGCCGATCCGCAACATCTTCCAGTCGTTCTTCGCCATCGAGCGCGAGCTGCCGGCACCGTTCGACGCGGCGCCGCGCTACCGCATCGCGATCGCAGACCGCATCTGGCGCGGCCTGTACGAGCCGCTCTCGGGCTGGGTGCGCAGGCTCGCCGATGCGGCGGCCGTGCTGCAGCAGGGCCGGATCGCGGCCTACCTCCTCTACAGTTTCGCGACGCTGGTCGTCCTGCTCGCGCTGGCGCTCGCGACATGAGGCCGGCCGCGCTCGTCGCCCAGGGGCTCGAGATCGCCGTGGCGCTCGCCGCCGCGCCGCTCTTCCTCGGCTGGGTGAATCAGTGCCGCGCCTGGCTCGCCAACCGCAGCGCGCCGAGCGTCCTGCTGCCCTACCGCAACATCCGCAAGCTCTTCCACAAGGACGCGGTGCTCGCGGAGAATGCCTCGGCGCTCTTTCGCATCGCCCCGTATGTCGTGTTCGGCACGATGGTGGTGGCCGCCGGCATCATCCCCTCTCTCTCCGGGCGGCTGCCGCTCGTCGCCGCGGCGGATGCCATAGCGCTGGTCGGCCTCTTCGCCACCGCGCGGGTGTTCCTGTCCCTTGCCGCAATGGACGTGGGCACCGCGTTCGGCACGTTGGGGGCGCGTCGCGAGATGATGGTGGGATTCCTCGCCGAGCCGGCGCTGCTCATGGTCATCTTCGTCGCCTCGCTGATCTCGGCGACCACGGCGCTGCCCGCGATCTCGGCGCAACTGGCGAGCGCGCGCCTCGTGATCGACCCCAGCCTCGCATTCACCGCGATCGCCTTCACCCTCGTGCTGCTGGCCGAGAACGCGCGCATCCCGGTCGACAACCCGGCGACCCATCTCGAGCTGACCATGATCCACGAGGCGATGCTGCTCGAGTACTCGGCGCGGCACCTCGCGCTCATGGAGTGGGCGTCGTCGCTGCGCCTCTTCAATTACGCGTGCATCGGGTTCGCGCTGTTCGTGCCCTGGGGGATCGCCGCCCGCGACATCGGCCCGCTGGGGCTGACTCTCGCCGTCCCCGTCCTCGCGCTGAAGCTCGCGGTGGCCGGCGCCGGTCTCGCCGTCATCGAGACCGTGTCCGCCAAGCTGCGCGTCATGCGTGCCCCGGAATTTCTCGCGACCGCGTTCCTGTTCGCGGTGCTCGGACTCCTGGTCCACGTGCTTCTCGGAGGCGCCTGAGACATGGCTCACCTGCCGCTCGACCAGCAACTGCTCAACGCCTGCGCGGCGCTGCTGCTGCTGCTTTCGTTCGCGATGCTGACACAGCGGCGGATCGTGAGCCTGGTGAGCCTTTTCGCGGTGCAGGGCGCCGTGCTCGCGGCCACGACGCTGCTGCTCGCGTGGCGCACCGGCGAGGGACACCTCTATTTGTCCGCGGCGCTCACCCTCGCTCTCAAGGTCGCGTTCCTTCCCTGGGTGCTGCATCGGCTGATCCGCCGGCTCGAGGTCTACTGGGACACCGAGCCGCTCCTCAACATCTCGGGCACCATGCTCATGGGAATCGTGATAGTTGTATTCGCCTTCGGCCTGGCGCAGCCGATCACGCATCTCGCGAGCACGTCGATGCGCAACGCGATCGGCATCGCCGTCGCCGTGGTGCTGCTCGCCTTCCTGATGATGATCACCCGGCGCAAGGCGATGTCGCAGGTCGTCGGGTTTCTTTCGATGGAGAACGGCCTCTTCTTCGGCGCGATGAGCGCGACCTACGGGATGCCCATGGTGGTCGAGCTCGGAGTTGCGCTCGATGTGCTGGTCGCGGTGCTCGTGCTCGGCGTCTTCTTCTTCCAGATCCGCGAGCAGTTCGACAGTCTCGACCTGCACCACCTCGAGCGTTTGAGCGAGCGCCCATGATCGAGCTGCTGCTCCTCCTCGCGATCCCGGCGGCCGGCGCGATCACCCTGGCCTTCCGGGGCGCGCGCCGCGGCGCCCCCGAGATCAACGCGGCATTCAGCCTCGGCACGTTCATCGCCGCATGCGCGCTCACGCTGCGCGTCATGGGTCAGGGTCCGCAGCTCCTCTGGCGCGAGCAGTTCTTCATCGACCCGTTCAACGTCTTTCTGGTGGCGCTGACGGCGTTCGTCGGGCTGACGACGTCGCTCTTCTCCAGGCCGTACATGCGGGTGGAGGCGGCTCACGGAAGGGTCACGCCCGGCCGATTGCGGCTCTACCACAGCATGTATCAGCTCTTCATGCTGACGATGCTGGCCGCTCTGACAACCAACAACATGGGGCTTCTGTGGGTGGCCATGGAGGGAGCGACGCTGTCCACGGTGCTGCTGGTGACGCTGTACCGCACGCCGCAGAGCCTGGAGGCGGGCTGGAAGTATTTCATCCTGTGCGGCGTCGGCATCGCGCAGGCGCTCTTCGGCACGATCCTCCTCTACTTCGCGGCCGAGAAGGTGCTCGGAGCCCAGGGGGTGGAAGCGCTCCTGTGGACGCATCTGAATGCGGTCAAATCGCAGCTCGAGCCGGCAGTGCTCGCGCTGGCGTTCGTCTTCCTCCTCGTCGGCTATGGCACCAAGGTCGGCCTCGCGCCGCTTCACAGCTGGCTGCCGGATGCGCACGCGGAGGGCCCGACGCCGATCTCCGCCGTGCTGTCGGGACTGCTGCTCAACGTTGCGCTCTATGCGGTCGTGCGCTGCAAGGTGCTGGTCGAGGGTTCGCTCCACTCGGCTATGCCGTCGCGGATGCTGATGGGCTTCGGCCTCCTCTCGGTCGTGATCGCCGCCTTCCTCCTCTTCCGCCAGCGTGACATCAAGCGGCTCTTCGCCTACTCCTCCATCGAGCACATGGGACTCGCGACCTTCGCCTTCGGCCTCTCGGGGCCGGTGGCCACGTTCGCCGCGCTGCTGCACATGACGGTGCACTCGCTCACCAAGTCCGCGATCTTCTTCACCGTCGGACACGCGGCGCAGAAGGCGGGATCGCAGCTCATGGACGACATCCGGGGACTCATCACGCTGTCGCCGACCGTCGGCTGGGGGCTGATGCTGGGTGCGCTCGCGATCCTCGGGCTGCCCCCCTTCGGCGTGTTCGCGAGCGAGTTCCTGATCCTGACGACGGCGATGCGGGAGCAGCCGTGGTCGATCCCGATCCTGCTGGTCGCGCTCGGGGTCGCCTTCGCGGCGATCTTCGGCCGTGTCCAGCCGATGGTTTTCGGCGAGACGCAGGCGCGCCGGCTGCCGCATGCGCCGGCCCTGCTGCCGGTCTTCGCTCATCTCGCGATCGTGCTGGTGCTGGGACTCTACATCCCGCCCTATCTCGCCGAGTGGTATCGGGCGGCGGCGCATCTGATCGGAGGGCCCTGAGCCATGCCGCTCACGAAGTGGTGGGGCAGGGCGCGGGAGATACCCGGCGCGCCGCGCACGCGCGGCCTTGGTGTGACCATCGAGGAATGGCGTCCATGCGCCGGCGATGTCGCCGCGAGCGGCGGGCGGCTTCTCGCCATGTGGGCTTCGCCTCTCGGGCAGCATGTGTCCGATACGCGATCGGACCGCGGCAGTTCCGGCGACACGGA